>NZ_JBHXEN010000063.1:0-47455 GCF_042724695.1 Streptomyces sp. NPDC127068
GCGTTCGCACCGCGGAGCTGGGCCAGGAGAACCTCGTGCAGCCGGGGCCAGACCCCGGCCTCGGTCCACTCCGCCAGGCGGCGCCAGCAGGTCATGCCCGAGCCGAAGCCGAGTTCCTGCGGCAGGTGTTCCCAGGCGATCCCGGTATGGAGCACGAACAGAATGCCCTGGAACACCAGCCGGTCCGGATGCCGCTTGCGCCCCGGGTGACGGGCCCGGCGTTCCACCCTGGGCAGCAGCGGCTCGATCACTGCCCACAACTCGTCATCGACATCCCACGGCCTCGGCCGAGCCACCCCACACCCCCGGATCAACGTTCCCCGAGTGATCCAACCACCTCGAAGATCATTTCGTTAGGAGTTCTTAGAGAAGCTCGCCCCGAAATGGCTGCCTTAAGCTGTGGAGCCGACTGCCCCAGCCGCAGCGGGTGTCTCCCACTTCATGTCCGCAGCCGCCGGGCGCGACCAGCCGGGGTGAAGACAGGAGGCGGGCCGTGCCGTGGGCCTTGAACCAGTAGGGAAAGTTGTAACTTACTCGGTCAGGCGAGGCGCAAAGCCATCGGTACCAGATGACGGTTCGGCACCCTCGAAGCCTGCCAGCGCCAGGATGACCACCGGTCTGATCGTCCACACGAGACGGCCATCGGCGTGGGCCACTGACACCGTGCAGGGATGGGGAAGAAGGTGTGGAGCGTGTCGGCGATCCATCGGTCCGCTTGGCGTGCCGTGAGGCGTCGAAGACTCCCAACAATGCCGGCTGTCGCAGACGAGGCCACAGCCCAAGAGCTGAAGCCTCGTCATGGTAAGCGCCGTTGAAGTACTAGTCGAGGGGGTGAGTGATGTGGCAAGGCGTTCGCGTGGACCGGTGCTTGGGTTCACAAGGTGCACGATGTGTCGACGAGTGGAGAGGCGAACTCTGGCGCGCGCACCGACGCGCTGCGGACAGCAAAAAGGCCCGGGTCTGTGACCTGGGCCTTGGCTGTGGAGCGGGTGACGAGAATCGAACTCGCGCTCTCAGCTTGGGAAGCTGATGTTCTACCATTAAACTACACCCGCGAGTGCACTCGGTTGAACTGGTGGTGCATCGCGGCTCACTCTACCGCATGCCGGACCCCCGAAGTCCCCGCTGCGCGCGCCGGGTGTCGCGGGGTGATGGACGCGCGTGCGGGCAGGGGGAGTTGGGGCGTACGGTGGCCCCGCGCTCGGGCCGATCGGGAGGCTTCCCGGTATCGGAGTGCCGCCTGGAGGGCCGCCCCATTCGTCCCGTAATGTAGCGCTTCGTGCCGGCCTGGCGGCGCCCCCATGGGTGGCTCCCGGTGCCCGGCGCCCATTCGCGGATCGTGGGGAAGGGGCTCAGAGGACTTGATGGAGCGCACTGTAGTTCGTTGTGCCGAAGGGCACGTGTTCAGCACCGCTTCGTTCCCGATGCAGCAGGCCGGGCGGCTCGGCCCCGGGCGGCTCCTGCGCTGCCCGCGGTGCGCCAGGCTCCGCAACGCCGTCCCCGTCCCGTTGACCAAGCGCTAGCCAGGGGCACGGGCGGGCAGGCGCCGGCACCGTAGGCCGCGCGGCCCGCCCCCGCCCCCGTCCGCGTTCCGCCCCGGTCTCGACCGGTAGCCCTTGAGGGCCTGCCGCCGGGCACCCCCGCGACCCGCCCCGACCAGGGGCCGACGCGCCCGGCGGGCCGCACTGCGTATCCTCGGGACGTGCTTCTCTCAGACAAGGACATCCGGGCCGAGATCGACGCGGGACGGGTGCGCATCGACCCGTACGACGAATCCATGGTGCAGCCGTCGAGCATCGACGTACGCCTCGACCGCTACTTCCGGGTGTTCGAAAACCACCGGTACCCGCACATCGACCCCTCGGTCGAGCAGGCGGACCTGACGCGACTGGTGGAGCCCGAGGGCGACGAGCCGTTCATCCTGCACCCGGGTGAGTTCGTGCTCGCTTCGACGTACGAGGTCATTTCGCTGCCCGCCGACCTCGCGAGCCGGCTGGAGGGCAAGTCCAGCCTCGGGCGCCTCGGACTGGTGACGCACTCCACCGCCGGGTTCATCGACCCCGGGTTCTCCGGGCACGTCACGCTCGAACTCTCCAACCTGGCGACGCTGCCGATCAAGCTGTGGCCCGGGATGAAGATCGGCCAGCTCTGCATGTTCCGGCTCAGCTCGCCCTCCGAGTTCCCGTACGGCACCGAGCGCTACGGCTCCCGCTACCAGGGACAGCGCGGCCCGACCGCCTCGCGCTCCTTCCTGAACTTCCACCGGACCCAGGTATGAGCGGCGAGCGCGAGAACCTCACGTACGAGCGGTTCGGCACAGCCGTGCGCGAGCTGGCGCAGACCGTCGCGGACGACGGCTACCAGCCCGACGTGATCCTCTCCATCGCGCGCGGCGGGGTCTTCGTCGCCGGGGGGCTCGCGTACGCCCTGGACTGCAAGAACTTGCATCTGGTCAACGTCGAGTTCTACACCGGGGTCGGCACCACGCTCGCCATGCCGGTGATGCTCGCACCGGTGCCGAACGCGATCGACTTCACCGACAAGAAGGTGCTGATCGCGGACGACGTCGCCGACACAGGGAAGACGCTGAAGCTGGTGCACGACTTCTGCCTCGACCACGTCGCCGAGGTGCGGTCCGCCGTCGTCTACGAGAAGTCGCACTCGCTCGTGAAGTGCGAGTACGTGTGGAAGCGCACCGACGACTGGATCAACTTCCCGTGGAGCGTCGAGCCGCCCGTCCGCAAGGCGGGCACGCCGGTCACCCCCTCGCGCGACGCGCTGTAGACGACCGGAGGTGCGCGCCCCTCCAGCGGGGCGCGCACCGGCGCGGTCAGAACGTGCCGAGCTTGATGATCGACAGCAGCGCGACCAACTGGATCGCGGATGCGCCCAGGGCCTTGGGCCACGGCAGGTCGTGCGACTTGCTCACCATCACCGTGAACAGCGCACCCGCCGCCAGCCAGGTGATCCAGCCGACGACCTGGACGAAGGGCGCGTCGCCGCCCAGGAACATCGCGAAGACCAGCCGGGGCGAGTCGGTGATCGACATGATCAGCATCGAGAGGCCGACCGTGGGCTGCCAGGCGCCGTTGCCGCCGAGCTGCCGGGCCAGGGTGTTGGTGACCGCGCCGAGCACGAACGCGCCGAACACCATGACGACACCGGTGAGCAACACGTACGGCACCGCGGCCGACAGCGTCGAGCTGATCGCGTCCTCACGCGCCCCGTCGAAGCCGAAGATCGCCAACAGGCCGTAGAGGAACGTCACGACCAGGGCGGTGCCCCAGACCGTGTAGTCCCGCATCCGCAGGAAGGTCTGCGCGGGGCGCAGCACGATGCCCTTGAGCAGTTCCTTCCACGGCAGCGGCGGACCTGAGGGGGGCGCCGCCTGCTGGCCCGCGTGGTAGGTCTCGCCCTGCTGGTACGGGTCCTCGCCGATGGCGAACGCCTGGGTGTGGCCGGCGTTGTTGGCCGCGTACGGGTCGGGGCCGCCGTGCTGCTGGTGTCCGCCGTCGCCGAAGTACTCCGGCTCCCCGTACCCGCCGCCGTGGCCGCCGCCGTGACCGCCCCGGCCGGGTCCCTGACCGTGGCCCTGCCCGTACCCCTGCCCGGGGCCCGGGCCCTGCGGCCAACCGCCGCCGCCCTGGCCGCCCTGCCGGGGCTGGCCGCCGTGGCCGCCGCGGTCGCCGTACTGCTGCGGCTGACCGTAGGGCGGTCTCCGACCGGAACCGTCGCGTCCGCCGGGCCCACCGGGGCCGCCGCCGTACTGCTGCGGCTGCCCGTACGGCGGCTGTCCGGGGGCAGGCGCGGGCGGTCCGCCGTACGGGGGCGGAGGTGCCTGCTGCCCGTACGGCTGTTGCGGCGGGGGCTGTTGTTGCCCCCGCGTCTGGGGTGTGCGGTTGTCCCGGCCGCGTCCGATCCTGAATCCAGCCACGTCATCGAACGTACCCGGTCCGGAGCGGCGGCGTGCCGGGGCGGGGCCACCGGGAGGGGCTTTGCGGCCGAGCTGTGACATCCCCTAAGGGGGCGGGTACGGGGGCTCGTTCGGGTAGCCGAGGCCACCCCGGACGGCTCGTCCACGAGGAGTAGTACCCGAGGGGGAGGGGCGGCTTTGGCGGGGCCCCGGGATGTCCGAAGCCGAAGCCGCCCGCGTTCCGTTACTCGTCGATCACCGCGCCGAAGTGGCCGGCGCCCCCGTGCGGCAGGCCGGCGCCGAACGTCGAGGAGCCGGCCGCACCGACCCCGTCGCGGGTGGCGGGCAGCAGCCACACGCTCCCGGTGCCGCCGTCCTCCCGGTGCGCGGCGGCGAGCAGCGCGTACCGCCCCTGGCCGTCGGGGCCGGTGAACCGGACCTGCGCGCCCCAGGAGTCGCCCCGCTCCACGGCGCCGGGCACCTGCGGGGAACCCTGGTTCCAGTGGGTGGAGCCGCGGCCGGTGAGCCCGGTCGGCGAACCCTTGAGGACCCACACCGCGCCCGCGTCGGCGACCCGGCCCACGTCCTCGCCGGCCGCGCCGATCGCGACCTCCGCGTAGCCGTCGCCGTCGGCGTCCGCGACGGAGAGGTCACTGCCGAATCCGTCGCCGCGTTCGGGGGTGCCCGCGACGCCCGGGGAGTCCTGCGTCCACCACTGGGGCTCGGCCGCGGGGCCGGACGGGCCGCCGTACCGTACGCCGACCAGGCCGCCGGCCGGGGCCGCTCCGCCGCTGTCGGAAGCGGCGTCGGAGGCGGCGTCGGAGGCGGTGGGCTCGCCCGTGACCAGGTCGTCGTACCCGTCGCCGTCGATGTCGCCGGAGGCGGCGACGGGCCCGCCGACCAGGTCACGGGCGTACGCCGGGCCCCGTGCGCCGCCGGGGAAGTACGCGGACCAGCCCGCGCCCCGATCGGCTCCGGTGCCGGTGCCGGAGGCGATCAGGTCGGCGAGGCCGTCGCTGTTGTAGTCGCCGGTGGTGAGGGTGCGCACCACGGTCGCGCGGGCGCCCGCCGGGCGGGGGAGCGCGGTGCGGGCGAGCGGCCGGGCGGGGGTGTGGGACCGGGCCGCTTCGGTGTCGTGCGGGGTGTCGCGCGGGGTGGTGTCCAGCGGGGCGATGCCGCCGGGCGGACCGCCGGGGCCGCCGCCGTCGACGGGCGGCGGGACCGGCGCCCACTCGGCGAGTTCCAGTCCGTGGCGGTCGGCGACGGTCAGCAGGTCGCCGGGGTGGGCGGCGCTGAAGCGGGCCGCGGCGAGGGCCGCGCCGAAGTGCGCGCCCCCGGCGGGGCGGCGGGCCTGGAGCCAACTGCCGGACGTGCTGAGGCCCTTCTTGCCGCCCCACAGCACGGTCACCCCGCCCGCGGAACGGTGTCCGGCCAGGTCCTCACCGGGCACGCCGACGATCAGTTCGTCGTAGCCGTCGCTGTTGAGGTCGCCGGTGGCGAGGGCGGCGCCGAACCCGTCGTCGGCCTCGGGGGCGCCGGGCACCGCGGCGGTGGCCTGGCTGATCCGGGCGGTCCGTTCGGCGCCGGGGCCCCGGTCGGAGCCGTACCGGACGCTCACGTGGCCGGCGCCGCGCGCGCCGGACACCGTGGCGGTGGGCGCGGCGATGACGACGTCCTCGCGGCCGTCACCGTCGAAGTCGCTGTTGCGGTCGTTCGCGTACGTACCGCCGGGGGTGCCGGCGTGGGCCGGTGCGGCGAGCGTGAGGCACGCCCCGGAGGCGAGCAGGAACGCGGCCGCGGCGAGAGCGGCGGCCGATCGGTTGTGGCGCACTACGGCTCCTGTGGAGGAAGGGGTGGCCGGGCGGGCGCGGGGGTTCCGGAGGGGCCCGATTCCCGTCCGGCGTGCGGGCGCCAAGGGGCCCGGAGGAAGGGTTGCACGGCGCTCGCGCCCGCGTACGGCGTTGTCCGTACCCCTCATACGACCCTCACCTCGGTGGCGCCGAGCGACCGTCCTGCCCCGGTGGCAACCTCGTACGCCTGACCGTGGACGGGGTGCTCCTCACCCTTCGGAGTGAGTTCCGGGAACGGGCGAGGCCCGGACCACTCCTCAGGGTGATCCGGGCCTCTAGGGGTTGACGGGAGACGTCCGGTACTCGGCTACGAGTGCGCGGCTACGTGGCGGGTTCCGGCTCGGGCGCGTTCTCGACGGGGGACGCACCGGCCGGGGGCTCGCCGTCGGTGGGGGTCCTGACCGAGTCCAGCAGGAGCTGGGCGACGTCGACGACCTGGAGCGACTCCTTGGCCTTGCCGTCGTTCTTCTTCCCGTTGACCGAGTCGGTGAGCATCACCAGGCAGAACGGGCAGGCGGTGGAGACGATGTCCGGGTTCAGGGACAGGGCCTCGTCCACGCGCTCGTTGTTGATGCGCTTGCCGATCCGCTCCTCCATCCACATCCGGGCGCCGCCCGCGCCGCAGCAGAAGCCGCGTTCCTTGTGGCGGTGCATCTCCTGCTGCCGCAGTCCCGGCACCTTGTCCATGATCTCGCGCGGGGGCGTGTAGACCTTGTTGTGCCGGCCGAGGTAGCAGGGGTCGTGGTAGGTGATCAGCCCCTCGACCGGGGTGACCGGCACGAGCCGGCCCTCGTCGATGAGGTGCTGGAGCAACTGCGTGTGGTGGATGACCTCGTAGTCGCCGCCGAGCTGCGGGTACTCGTTGGCGATGGTGTTGAAGCAGTGCGGACAGGTGGAGACGATCCGCTTCGCCGCCTTGGGCTTGCGGGTGGACTCGTCCTCGTCGTCCTCGCCGAACGCCATGTTCAGCATGGCCACGTTCTCCTGGCCGAGCTGCTGGAACAGGGGCTCGTTGCCGAGGCGGCGGGCGGAGTCGCCGGTGCACCGCTCCTCGCCGCCCATGATCGCGAACTTCACGCCGGCGATGTGCAGCAGTTCGGCGAACGCCCTGGTGGTCTTCTTCGCCCGGTCCTCCAGCGCCCCGGCGCAGCCCACCCAGTACAGGTAGTCGACCTCGGTGAGGTCCTCGACGTCCTCGCCGACGACCGGGACCTCGAAGTCCACGTCCTTGACCCACTCCAGGCGCTGCTTCTTCGCCAGGCCCCAGGGGTTGCCCTTCTTCTCCAGGTTCTTGAGCATCGTGCCCGCCTCGGACGGGAACGCGCTCTCGATCATCACCTGGTAGCGGCGCATGTCGACGATGTGGTCGATGTGCTCGATGTCCACCGGGCACTGTTCGACGCAGGCGCCGCAGGTGGTGCAGGACCACAGCACGTCCGGGTCGATGACGCCGTTCTCCTCGGCGGTGCCGATGAGGGGCCGCTCGGCCTCGGCGAGCGCGGCGGCGGGCACCTGCGCCAGTGCCTCCGCGCTCGCCTTCTCCTCGCCCTCCATCGTCTTGCCGCCACCGGCGAGCAGGTACGGGGCCTTGGCGTGCCCGTGGTCGCGCAGCGACATGATCAGCAGCTTGGGGGAGAGCGGCTTGCCGGTGTTCCAGGCGGGGCACTGCGACTGGCAGCGTCCGCACTCGGTGCAGGTGGAGAAGTCGAGGAGGCCCTTCCAGGAGAAGTGCTCGACCTGGCTGACGCCGTAGACGTCGTCCTCGCCCGGGTCCTCGAAGTCGATCGGCGTGCCGCCGGAGGTCATCGGCAGCAGTTCGCCGAGCGCGGTGCCGCCGTCGGCGCGGCGCTTGAACCAGATGTTGGGGAACGCGAGGAACCGGTGCCAGGCCACGCCCATGTCGGTGCGGAGCGAGACCGTGATCATCCAGATGAAGGAGGTGGAGATCTTGATCAACGCGAACAGGTAGACGAGGTTCTGCTGCGTGGTGACGTCCAGCCCCCGGAAGGCGGCGACGAGCGGGTACGAGACCAGGTACGCGGCGGTGTAACCGTCCACGTGGTGCAGGGCGCCCTCCAGCCCGCGCAGCACCAGGATCGCAATGCCGATGATGAGGATCACCAGCTCGACGAAGTACGCCTGACCCATGTTGGAGCCCGCGAAACGCGACTTGCGCCCGGCGCGGCCCGGCAGCGACAGCTGACGGATCACCATCAGCGTGAGGATGCCGAGCACGGTGAGGGCGCCGATCAGCTCGGTGAACACCTCGTACGGGGCCCAGGTGCCGATGAGCGGGAGGCTCCAGTCCGCCTGGAAGAGCTGTCCGAAGGCGTGCACCAGGGTCAGCACGAGGGTGAAGAAGCCGACCGACACGAACCAGTGGGCCACGCCGACGACGCCCCACTGGTTCATCCGGGTATGGCCGAGGAACTCCCGGACCACCGTCAACGTCCGCTGCTTCGGATCATCCGTTCGGGTGCCGGCTGGCACGTTCTGACCCAGTCGGACGTACCGGTAGATCTGGGCGATGGCCCGGGCGAACAGGGCTGCGCCGATTGTGGCGAGCACCAACGACACGATGATCGCGGCGAGTTGCATGGAGGCTCCTCGGGCCTGCGAGTGCAGATTACTAAGCGGTAACTTATGGAGTTTGATTGAGGGTACCCAGATATCGCGCCGCGCTGTAGTCGGCCCGTCGGTGATCTGTGTCGCTGAGGTAGCCCTATGTGGCCGGGTGCGGTGCCGGGGTCCGCTGCGGCCGTGGCGTGGCGTGGCGGGAGAGGGCGCGGGGTAGGGGGGCGGTGTCGGTCGGCGGGCGGTTGCGGGGCCGGTGGGGAGGTGACACCAGAAACGCCCCCTCCGATGAGCCGGAGAGGGCGTGCGGACCCCTGTGAGGAGGTGAAGGTGGCTGGGGCCGGGATCGAACCGGCGACCTATCGCTTTTCAGGCGATCGCTCGTACCAACTGAGCTACCCAGCCACGCAGTTCGCCGGGGCGATCTGCAAGCGGTCCTGACGGGATTTGAACCCGCGGCCTCCACCTTGACAGGGTGGCGAGCACTCCAAGCTGCTCCACAGGACCAAGATCGTGTGACGAGAATACTCGCACACGGTGCCCCCAACGGGATTCGAACCCGTGCTACCGCCTTGAAAGGGCGGCGTCCTAGGCCGCTAGACGATGAGGGCTATCGGCCCGCCTGCGCACCTTCCGGCGCGTCGGGGACGTGAGAAGCATATGGGATGGCGGGAGGTATCGCCAAAACGGTTTACGGGCGGCGTCACGAGCCGCCTCGAACCGCGTCGAACCGCGCTCGACCGGGGGCCCGTGGATCAGCCCCAGCCGAGTTCGTGGAGGCGTTCGTCGTCGATGCCGAAGTGGTGGGCGATCTCGTGGACCACGGTCACGGCCACCTCGTGGACGACGTCCTCGGGGGTCTCGCAGTAGCGCAGGGTCGGCCCCATGTAGATCGAGATCCGGTCGGGCAGCACCCCCGCGTACCACTCGCCGCGCTCGGTCAGCGGGGTTCCCTCGTAGAGCCCGAGCAGTTCGGGGTCGTCGGCGGCCGGTTCGTCCTCCACGAACACGGCCACGTTGTCCATGACCCGGGTCAGTTGCGGCGGGATCGTGTCCAGCGCATCGGCCACCAGCTCTTCGAACGCTTCTCGCGTCATCTCCAGCACACGCCCATTGTCCGGGACCCGGGCGCCACGGGGGCGGGACCGGGGCGTTGCACGGCCGTTGCGGGGCGCGGGGCCGGGTCACACCACCGGTTGGCCGGCCTCCGGGGACGGCTCCACCCGGAAGGTGCGGGCCGCCGCCTGCCCCTGCGGCGGGGGCTCCTCGTGCGCCGACGAGGACGGCTCCGCCACCGTGGGCTCCGGGGGCGCGGGGGGTTCCGGCGTGGGCTTCGGGGGCTCCGGCTCCGGGGTGGTGCGGGTCGGCGTGGGCACCGGCTCGGGCGGCTTCGGGGTGGGCGCACCCGGTTCCACCGGGCGGGGCGCCCGGGTCGTCCCGGCGGGGGCCGTGGCCTTGGGGGCGCCGGGCGCGGCCGTGCCCGGCGCGGAGGCGGACGGGGTCTTGGCGTCCGGGTCCGCGGGTTTGCCGCTGTGCTGGGTCTTGGCGTTCCGGGAGCCGCCCGTGCGGTGTCCGTCAGCGTCGCTGACCGCTTCCGGGACGCCGTCCGTCTCCACGGCGCTGCCACCGCTGCGGGGGCCGGAGGACTGCGAGGGGCCGCCCCGCGGGGTGGCCTCGTCGCCCACGCTGACGCAGCCCGCGGTGGCGGCGAGCGCCGCCGCCAGGGTGGCCAGGCGGACGGGTACGGGCAGGGGACGCACGGGGCCACCTCCGGGGCGGTGATTGACTACGGTTGTCCAACTCCCCGTCAGGGCCGGAGGACACGGAGGTTCGGGGTCGGAGGGGAACGCCGGCCCGGCGAACCGGTGTTTCCGCCCCCCGCCGCTCGGTCAGGTGTCCGGTCCGCGTGCGGCCCGGTGCCCGGTACGGGGTGGGGCGGGCGGGCGCTCGGCGCGGGGGTGAGCCGGGTCACGCCGACCGCATTTGCCTCGGGGGGCTCAAGGTGCGTATGGTGGTAGATCGTTTGATCCCATTTGCCCGGCGCACTCCTCACAGAGCGAGGAATGAAGCGCGCCGCGTGTGGCGCGTACTCCCTGCCGTGGCCGGACCGCATAGAGGCGGTCGCTTAGCAGCTTCACGGAGTTTGGGCGCGTGCCGTGAACTCCGGAAGGTTCGCATTTCGCATGTCCGTTTCCCCTGCTGACCGCGCTGTCCTCAACGAGGACGCCGAAACCGTCAGCACCCCCCAGCAGTCCCCCACCACCCCCGAGGTCGACGTCGAGGCCCCCCAGGCCCCCGCCGTCGTCGAGAGCCCCGAGGCCCCCCAGGCGCAGACCGTCGTCGCCGAGGAGGCCGGGACCGAGGTGGTCGAGGCCGCCGAGGAGCCCACCGCCGCGGAGCCCGTCGCCGAAGCGGCCGTCGAAGAGGCCGTCGTCGAGGAGCAGGAGCCGACCGTCACGTTCGGTGACCTTGGCCTGCCCGACGGTGTCGTCCGCAAGCTCGCCCAGAACGGCGTCACCACGCCGTTCCCGATCCAGGCCGCGACCATTCCGGACGCGCTCGCCCGGCGGGACATCCTGGGCCGCGGCCGTACCGGCTCCGGCAAGACCCTCTCCTTCGGCCTGCCGCTGCTCACGACCCTCGCGGGCGGCCACACCGCGAAGAAGCGCCCCCGCGGCGTCATCCTCACCCCCACCCGTGAGCTCGCGATGCAGGTCGCGGACGCCCTCCAGCCGTACGGCGACGTGCTCGGCCTGAAGATGAAGGTCGTCTGCGGCGGTACCTCCATGAGCAACCAGATCTACGCCCTGGAGCGCGGCGTCGACGTCCTCGTCGCCACCCCTGGCCGGCTGCGCGACGTCATCAACCGCGGCGCCTGCTCGCTGGGCGACGTCCAGGTCGCCGTCCTCGACGAGGCCGACCAGATGGCCGACCTGGGCTTCCTGCCCGAGGTCACCGAGCTGCTCGACCAGGTTCCCCAGGGCGGTCAGCGGATGCTGTTCTCCGCCACCCTGGAGAACGAGATCGACACCCTGGTCAAGCGGTACCTGAATGCGCCCGTCACCCACGAGGTGGACCCGTCCGCCGGTGCGGTCACCACGATGACCCACCACATCCTGGTCGTGAAGCCGCGCGACAAGGCCCCGGTCACCGCGGCGATCGCCGCCCGCAAGGGCCGCACCATCATCTTCGTGCGCACCCAGCTCGGTGCCGACCGGGTCGCCGAGCAGCTGCGGGACGCGGGCGTCCGCGCCGACGCCCTGCACGGCGGCATGACGCAGGGCGCGCGCACCCGCACCCTCGCCGACTTCAAGGACGGGTACGTCAACGTCCTCGTCGCCACCGACGTCGCCGCGCGCGGCATCCACGTCGACGGCATCGACCTGGTCCTGAACGTGGACCCGGCCGGTGACCACAAGGACTACCTGCACCGCTCGGGCCGCACCGCCCGCGCCGGGCGCTCCGGCACGGTCGTGTCGCTGGCCCTGCCGCACCAGCGGCGCCAGATCTTCCGTCTGATGGAGGACGCGGGCGTCGACGCCGGGCGCCACATCGTGGGCGGCGGCGGGGTGTTCGAGCCCGAGGTCGCCGAGATCACGGGTGCCCGGTCGATGACCGAGGTCCAGGCCGAGTCGGTGTCCGGCGCCGCCAAGCAGGCCGAGCGCGAGGTCGCGGACCTGGCCAAGCAGCTGGAGCGGGCGCAGCGCCGCGCCACCGAACTGCGCGAGGAGGCCGACCGGCTGAGCGCGCGGGCCGCGCGGGAGCGGGGCGAAGACCCGGCCGCCGTCCTCACGGACGGTGCCGCCGCGGTGGACGCCGGGGCTGCCGTGGCCGCGGAGGCGGTGGACGGCGCCGAGCCGACCACGGTCGTGACGGACACCGCGTCCGCCGCGCCGAGCACCACCGAGCGCACCTCTTCGTCCTCCTACGAGCGTCGTGACGGTGACCGTGGCGGCTTCCGTCGCGATGACCGTCGGGACGGCGACCGCGGTGGCGACCGTGGCGGCTTCCGCCGTGATGACCGGCGTGATGGTGACCGTCCGGGCTTCCGCCGGGACGACCGTCGTGACGGTGAGCGTGGTCGTGGTGGTTTCGAGCGTCGTGACGACCGTCCGGGTTTCCGTCGTGACGACCGTCGTGACGGTGAGCGTGGCGGTTTCTCCCGCGACCGTCGTGACGGCGACCGCCCCGAGCGCGGCGGCTTCCGCCGTGACGACCGCCCCTCCGGCGGCCACCGGGGCAGCGACCGTCCGTTCAACCGTGACCGCCGCGACGACCGTCCCTCCGGTCACGACCGTCCCTCGGGCCACGACCGCCCGTACGGCCGTCGTGACGACCACCGCGGTGCCGGCTCCGGCTCCGGTTCTGGCTCCGGCTTCAACCGCCGCGACGACAAGCCGCGCTGGAAGCGCAACGGCTGATCCCGTCACCACCGGCTGAACCGGGTGCCCTCCCCGCGTGGGAGGGCACCCGGTTCGCTGCTGTCCGGGGCGGAGCCCGAAAAACGGTGCGCAGCGGGCCGTCGGAAGTGCCAGGATGACCCCGCGCCACCTCGCGGGCGGGTCCCGTTCCGTCCGTGGACCGACCCCGGGGCCGTCCACCCCGCCACCACCGGGGGACAGGCCCCCGTCCGCCCCCGGCGCCCCGCTATGCTGCGGGTAGCGGGCCGTTAGCTCAATTGGCAGAGCAGTGGACTTTTAATCCATTGGTTGTGGGTTCGAGTCCCACACGGCCTACCGCACGCGGGGCCGGGCTGGTGCCCGGTGCCCGCGAGGAAGCGCCCCACCCGGTCGTCGCCGGGTGGGGCGCTTCGGCGTGGGGGCATCGTGCGTGTACGGCCGGGCTCCGCTCACGGTCCTGTAGGTGCCGTGTGCAAGACGAGGACGTCAAAGCTCGCCTTGGGCTCTCCGCCCCGGACGGTCCGGCGGAAGGAGGGCCGATGAGGCCCTGGACGAGTTCGACGTGGGCCGGCGGGGTGGCGGCCGAGGTGGCTCCCTCGGCTTAACGGTCTTATGCGGCGAGTGGCTTGAGGGCCTTGACGAGGCGGTCTCCGACGGGATCGTTCTGCCAGCGGTCCATGCTCTCGCGGAGGGCTTCCAGTTCCTTGCGGTGGCGGGCGGAGCGGGTCTGGGCGGCAATCTCAGCGGATTCGGCGGCCAGCGTCACGGCGTGTTCGGGTTCGCCGGTGGCGGCGTACGCGGCGGCCTGGCGGGCGAGGTAGACGCCGGTGTCGCGGCGGGCGGCCGGGGGCATGTCGGCGTTGATCCGGTCCCAGATGCGCTGGGCCTCCTTGTACAGGCCCATGCGGCCGTAGCAGGTGGCGCGCTGGACCTCGAAGAAGTACGCGTTGTGGTGGACTCCGCCCCAGGGCACGGCCGGGTCCGCCTCTTCGACCACGGCGGACGCGTCGTCCAGGAGCCGGTCCACGGCGGTCCGCTCGCCGAGGAGTGAGTGGCCGTGTGCTTGCTGGTGCATGAGGTTGACGCGGATGCGGTGGGAGAGCCGGTGGTGCTCACCCAGCCCTTGGCGGCACAGGTCGACGGCGGCGCGGCCGTCACCCAGGTCGGATCGGAGGCGGGCCATGTTGGAGAGGACGTACGCGTTCAGATCGGTGTTCCCGAGCATCTGGGCGTCCATCTGGGCGATGCCGTGCCAGTACGCGGTGGAGTCCCACAAGCCGGCGTCCTGGTGGAGCCAACCGGCCAGCGCGGCGTAGGTGACACCGACTTGGATCAGCTCCTCCCGCACGGTGCTGTGGGCGGCCCGGGTGAGATCGCTGATCAGTCGGTACTGCTCGGTGACGGTCCCGATGAGATCGCGCGGGCCGAGCATCATGTCGGCGGTGTAGTGGCCGCCGAGCTGTTGGTAGAAGTAGCCGACCAGAGCCGGATCGATGTCCCGGGGCCTGAGATCGGCAGGGCTCACCATGCCGAGTGCGGCCACCGATCCGGTGGTCGGAAAGCTGCGGCTTTCCATGGAAGATGCCTCCTCCGCGAGACGCAGACGGGCCGGGTGTCCAGGTGGGGGAGCGAAGCCGAGGTGTTCGGGGCTGAGGCCGAAGGCCGCGCGCAGGGCGGCGGCGGTGTCGGGCCGAGGCCAGCCGGGCCGGTCGGACTCCCAGCGGCGGTAGGTGCGCACGCTGACGGTGAAGTACGGATCTCCGAGCACGAGCCGACCCGCAGTGCTGATCTCCTCGGCTGCCTTCTCCTGGGACAGCCACCCACGGTCCAGCCGTGCCGCCCGCAGCCTGCCGTTGGTCCTCACCGTGCCCCCTCGCGCTCGACCTCTTCAACGTAACGCTCAACTGATGTGCCCATACCCGGCGTTACGGGAGATCGGCCCATCTGTTCGAAGTGGCCGGTGAATGGCCGCCGTGTGGCCGTCGGGCTTCCTGGCCGTCCCTCAGGGCCCGGAGGTTCCCTGGAACGGTCAGCTCATACGCCACCCCAGGGAAGAGGCGAAGCAGGTGTTCCGTACCTCCGCGCACGGATGCCGTGCCCGACAGCCCCCGTGCGCCGGGGCTCCGTACCGACGTCCGGGCACCGCTCTCCGAGGCCGTCCGAACGTGCCACAGCCGCGACGGCGGCCCCACCCGGCAGACGGCCGGGGAGTGGACGGTGTTGCTCTCCTCGGGCGGCGCGTGATGAGCGGCAGGCACGCCGCTGCTGATCGCGGCTCGCCACCCTGCTGCTCGGCCACGCCCTGCCTGGGGCGCACCCGCCCGGTCCACCCGGCCCGGGAACACCCGAGCACCATCGCCACCAGGAAAGGGGAATCCATGTCCCTGTTGTTGGAACGCGTCCCGTCCCTCTCCCACGAGATCGGCGCCGAGCCCGCCGGGCCGGTCGCCACCCGCCCGTTCGGTCTGGACAGCCTGACCGACCCGGTGCCGGTACACGGTCGCCGCCCGGTGTTGACCGTCGACCCGGTCACCCAGCTCTCCCTGGTCGACGGCCTCCCGGCCGACACCCACCCCACCATGAGCAAGACCTCCTGCAACACCGAGTCGGACGGCAAGGACGCCATCGCCGTCGACACGGACCAGAACGACGACGAGTACGACGACTGATGACGTTCCCCGTCAGCCAGGGCACGCGCGGCGGACTCCCGCCGCGCGTGCTCGTCGTCACCCATGCCCTGGACCCCACTGCGGACTTCGTCCTGCGGGAACTGAACCAACGCGGGGTCCCGTTCTGGCGAACCGACCTCGCCGACTTCCCCACCCGTACGGCCCTTCGCACGGAGCTGGGAGCGGACGGCCGCTGGACCGGCTCCCTGCATGACAACGCCCGGGGCATCGACTTGTCGGACCTGCGGGCGGTGTGGTGGCGCAAGCCCACTGTCCACGAGCTGCCGGAGCAGATGAGCGGCCCGGAGCGCCGGTTCGCCGTCGGGCAGGCCAAGCGGGCGATCACGGTACTCGGGTCGCTGCCCGGAGTGCTGTGGGTGAACCGGCCGCAGGCGAACGTCGACTGCACCAAGCCAGGGCATTTGGCCGCCGCCGTCGCGAGCGGGCTCCAGGTGCCGGAGACGCTGATCACCAACGACCCGGCCGCCGTTCCGCCCTTCGCCCGGCGGTGCGGTGGGCGCATCGTGACGAAGGTGTTGGGTGGGATCGTGCACACCGAGGGCGGCACCCGCGGCCAGCTCTACACCCGCAGGGTCCCCGAGGAACAGTGGGCCGATCCCCGGATCGCACTGACCGCGCACCTCTTCCAGCGGGAGATCACCGACCGGGCGTACGAGGTCCGGGTCGCGGTCGTCGCCGGACAGCTGTTCGCCGCCGCGATCCAGGCCCCGGCCGGGCACATCGGGCCGGACTGGCGTCAGGACTCCGACGCCTTCACCCACACCGCCATCGACCTGCCCGTCTCGATCGTGGATGCGGTACGCGAGATGATGCGTCGCCTCGGCCTGGTCTTCGCCGCCTTGGACTTCATCGTGGACACCCGGGGCGCGCACCACCTGGTCGACGTCAACGCGGGCGGCCAGTGGGCCTGGATCGCACCCACCCGTGAACCGATCACCCACGCCATCGCCGACCTCCTTCAGAAAGGCACCGTCCACCCATGACCACGGACGACCTCACGACCCGGGCCACCGAAGCCCGCCGCGCCCTCGCCCGAACCCTGGTGGACGCGGGCGACCTCACCGACCCCGAATGGCGCCGAGCCTTCGAGGAGGTCCCCCGGCACGTTTTCGTCCCGTACTTCTACGCGCCTTCCGGAGAGCGGATCTCCGGCGACGACCGGTGGTTCGCCGCCGTCCACGAAGACCGCAGCCTGGTCACCCACCGCACCAACGGCGCGGCGACCTCGTCCAGTTCGCAACCGTCCCTCATGGCCACCATGCTCGAAGCACTCGCCGTGGCGGACGGGATGAGTGCCCTGGAGATCGGAGCCGGTACCGGCTACAACGCGGCTCTCCTCGCCCACCGCCTCGGCGACGACCGCGTCACCACCGTCGACATCGCCGAGGACATCACCGGCCCCGCCCGCGAACGCCTGGCCACCGCCGGATACCGACCAACCGTGATCACCGGCGACGGCTCTATCGGCGCCCCCGACCGTGCCCCCTACGACCGGATCATCGTCACCTGCGGGCTCAGCGCGGTTCCTCCGGCCCTGCTCCAGCAGCTCACGGACGACGGCTTCCTCCTCACCCCCTTGGGTAACGCTCTGGCCCGCATCCACCCCACGGGCCCCGGCACCGCCACCGGCCGCTTCCTCCCTCACGGTGCCTTCTTCATGCCTCTGCGCCACACCTCGACCGACGGCGTCCCGACTCGCCGCCCACCGCTGCCGATCGGCCCCGGGCGCCCCTCCACCCTCCCTGTGGCGACCATCGCCGACAACCACTTCCGCTTCCTCGCGGGCATCGCCGTACCCGGTCTCACCTGGCAATACGATCTGAGCGAGAGCGGTGAGATCACGGGAGCCCGGGTCTGGCACCCTGACGGCTCAATTGCCCACGCCCACCCCGACACCACCGTCACCGAGGCAGGCCCCCGCCCTCTCTGGGCCGCACTCGAAGAGGCTTACCGGACCTACCAGATCGCGGACCGTCCTACCCCGGACCGCTACGGCGTCACCATCACCCTGGAGAGCCAGCGAGCTTGGCTCGATGACCCGGACGGGCCTGGTTGGACCTTGGGCGGATGAACTGAGGCCACGGGACCCCGGCAGGCATGGCCTGCTGGGGTCGGGCTGTCAGGAGAGAACGGCGATAGCCAGGCTGATGATGATGTTCAGCCACCCCGGGTTGGTCCACCAGGGCTCTCGCACCTTGAGTGTGACAACGACCATGTTCCCCTCCTGCGGAGACGTGTCGGGCGACTCGCGTGGCAGCCCGTTGTCGAGGTCAACGCGCCTCTGCGTATGGAGTCACGAGGGAAGGCAACACTCTTCCTAAATGTGTGCAGCAGCAGAGGGTGGGTCGTGCTGGTAACCGAGAATCGCTTGTGTGTATCGACGCGGCGCACGAAAAACGTGGTCGCCAACCGGTGCTTCGGCATGACGACCACGTATCGACAAACACCCCCGCGTGCGCGGGGACCACTCTCTGTCCGGACCTGCCCAATTAGGCAGAGTTGGACCACCCCTGCGTGCGCAGGGACCACAGCGTTGAGCAAGGCGTCGGCATCGGCAGGGCCCATCCCTTTGAGCGTGAGAGGGCGGTTCGAGCCGGGGCTCACAAAGATAGATCCGACAGTGCACTGTCGGGCCGTTTATCGGTGGCTGATCACTGGTTCCGGTGAAGGACCTGAGCAGGGCGGATCTGCGATGCCCCTCGCAGGCATGGTTCGCATGGCGGTCGGAGGTCCGGAACGGCCGTGCAACACAACCGAACGCGGGGCCGGGTTGCTGCCCGGCGCCCGCGAGGAAGCGCCCCACCCGGTTCAGGCCGGGTGGGGCGCTTCGGTGTGGGAGGGCTCGTGCGCGAGCTGAGAACCGGTCCGTCAGCCCTCTGTCGGGCGGCCCCGTCTCCGCTCGTTTAACGGTCTTAATCGGCGAGGGGCTTGAGGGCCTTGACGAGGCGGCCCCCGAGCGGTCCGTGGAGTCAGTCCTGCGGGAACCGAACGAGCTGCGGGTCCCGCTCCGGCGAACCGACCCCGCCGTCCCCCGTTCCTCCCGCGCCCCGGCAGGGGCAGGGGCACGGGAGGCGGCGGCCGGGGAGGCGCAGCCGTAGGCCCTTGACCCGGAGCCGGGTGCTGCCCAGGCACCCGTGCTCGGGGTCGGGGCGGCCCACGATCCGCGCCAACAGGCATGCGGCGCATGGCGCGTGGACCCGCCCGCGACCGGCCGCGCGCCAGGCCCGACGCAGCTCGCGCCCCCGGGGGCAGGCCCTCGGATCGCCGTCGGCGCATGCGCGGCAGCCGGTGGCGTGGGTGACGTAGTGGCCCCAGGCGGTGGCCTGGGCCGGGGTGAGCGGGGCGTACCGGGGGTCCGGGCGGCGGTGCCCGGTGCGTGCGGCGTTCACCGGGCCAGCAGACCACGAACGCGGGCGCCCGGTGACCGTCCTGCACCGCCGGGCCCGGAACGACGGGGGTGTGCGCCCCGGGCTTCGCCCGTCCGTGGCGGGCGGGGGCGGGACCTCAGAGCAGTTTGCTGCGGGCGGCGCCGGGGCCGGCGACCGACCGTCGGCCCCGGGCGGGCCGGTGACCGCGGGGGGTGCGCCGGTCGCCGTCGAGCCCGGCCGCCTTGCGGGCCCATCGGGCGACGGTCTCGGCGGGCACGCCGATGCTGTCGACGATCCGGGCGGCCTTCTCCCGGCAACCGGGCTCCGGACAGGCGACGGGGTCGCTCGACCCACCGGTCCGCGCCCGCCGCGGTCGGGACGGCTGCGGCGGGCCCGGCTGCGCGGCGGAGGACGGGGCGGGAGCGGACTCGGGTGGTAGGTATCGGGCGGTGCAGCCCAGGCAGACGTACCACGTGCGCATGTGTGGGTCTCCTAGTGGGATTGGCCGGTCCCGGAGCAGGTTCCGCAGGCACCGGTCCATCGTCGGACGACCGGCTTCTGACGGCCGTTCTCGTCCGTCTCCACCGTGTGCTGTTCGTGCTCGGTGAGTCCGGTGCCGCCGCAGGCCGGGCAGGTCTCGTCACTCATCCGTCCAGGATGGCGGACGGGCCGGGGCGCCACCGGGAATCCGGCGCCCCACCACCCGAACCGGGCAGGGGCGGGGGCGGCACGGTTGACGTACCCCGTCCGGCGCACCCCCGTTCCGTACGCGTCCGGACCGGGCACCCGTCCGTACTGCCGGCGGCGGGGCGGGGAGCGACGTCCGGGCCGCTGCCTGCGGAAACGGATGGTGGTCCGGGCGCCCGAGTGGTGTAGAGTCGGGTTTACCGACGCGGGGTGGAGCAGCTCGGTAGCTCGCTGGGCTCATAACCCAGAGGTCGCAGGTTCAAATCCTGTCCCCGCTACTCAGGCCGAAGGCCCGGAAGCCCAGTGCTTCCGGGCCTTCGGTGCGTCCGGGTGAGGTCTGGGTGACCGCTGCCGGTCGTCCGCGTTCACCCGTACGGCCCGTACGGCTCGCTGCGCGTCCCCGGTGGGGCAAGCCTGGGGGCGGCGGGCGGTGACGGGCACGGAGGCGGCGGGAGACGGTACGTGGGCCACGGAGGCGAGCCGACCGACGGTGCCGGGTCCCCCGACCCGGTGCCCGACCCGGTGCCCGGTCCCGTAGCGGAGACGGCGCCCGGCCTCGTACCGGACCCGGCCCCCGACCCCGTACCGGAGAGGGGCCCCGACCCCGTGCCGGGGGCGGCGCCCGGTACGGGCCGGCACCGGCGCTCCACCCGCCGCGGCAGCTGGTTCGTTCGGGTGCTGCCCGTCCTGCTGATCGTCATCGGACTGTTCTACGACGAGCTCACCCCGCTGCACCTCACCGCTTCCCCCCTCTTCGCCGCCGCACCGCTGGCCGCCGCGCCCTTCTACGGCCGCCGCGGGACCGTGGCCGTCGGGCTGATGGCCTGCGCCGCCGCGCTGGGCGAGCGGTCCGCGGACGGCGGCCTGGCGCGGGCCGACGCCATCACCGACCTCGCGACCATCGTGACGGTGTCCGTGCTCGCCGTCGTCATCAACGGCCTCGCCCGGCGCAGCAACGCCCGGCTCGCCTCGGCACGGGAGATCGCGGAAGCCGCCCAGCGCGCCGTGCTGCCGGAGCCCGCCGACCGGATCGGCGGCCTCGACGTCGCCGCCCGCTACGAGGCCGCACAGGCCGACGCGTCCATCGGGGGCGACCTGTACGCCGTGCAGGACACCCCGCACGGGGTCCGGCTGGTGGTCGGTGACGTACGGGGCAAGGGGATCACCGCGGTCTCCGCGGTCGCGGTGCTCATCGGCGCGTTCCGGGAGGCCGCCGAGCAGGAGGCGACCCTGGAGGCCGTGGCCCGACGGCTGGAACGCGCCCTGGCCCGGGAGGGGACCCGCCGGCGCGGGGTCGACGACTTCGAGGGGTTCACCACCGCCGTACTCGCCGAACTCCCGCACGGGCAGGACGTCGTACGGGTCCTCAACCGGGGGCACCCGCCGCCGCTGCTGCTGGCCCCGGACGGCGCTCTGACCGTCCTGGACCCGCGCCGCCCGGCGCTGCCGCTGGGCATGGCCGACCTCGGGGTGTGGCCCGACCGGTGCGACGAGGCGCCCTTCCCTCCCGGCACGACCCTGCTCGGCTACACCGACGGGCTCTCCGAAGCGCGGGACGTGCACGGTGAGTTCTACGACCCGGTGGCGCGGTTGCGCGGCCGGACCTTCTCCGACCCGAACGCCCTGCTCGCCGTCGTCATCAACGAGGTCGCCTGGCACACGGAGGGCGGCTCGGAGGACGACCTGGCCCTGCTCGCGGTCCGCCGGCCCTGAACACCCGGCACGCCACTTCCGCCACTTCCGTCACGTCGTCACCCCGCCGGAGGCGCCCACTCACACCCCGTGACGGACCCCTCCCCGTCGATAACAACTGAGCCACCGTCAGAGAAAGTTCTCTGCTCCGGGGAATATTGTCCAACTGTCAACTCGCCCTGTTCCGCCCGCCCGTGCCCCGATAAGTCCCTGCCATCGGCGGGAACGATCAACTGGAAGCGCTTGGAATCCGGCCCCCGGGTCTATTAACGTTCGATAACGCAGCGCGGTCGTCCCAGCCGTCACCAGAGTCGGCTCCGTGCGCACGCGCCGAATCCCGCAAGGGAACCGGGGAACCACCACCATGGGGTGAATCGGGCAGCCTCTTCTCAAGGACGCCCGTAGGAGACCTTCCTGCTCCGAACCCGTCAGCTAACCCGGTAGGCGAGAAGGAAGGAAAGGAGTACGCCTCAGTGGCGTCCAATCGGCCTGCCCCCGAAGCTCCCTACGTGCCGAAATCGGCCGAGGACGGGGCCCCCTCCACCTCCCCCTACGGCCGGGTCTACGGACCCGATGTGACCGAGGGCGAGACCCGCGAGGTCTGGAACCCGACCGCCGACACCGTCCGACCCGTGCGCGGTCGGCACCGCGTCGCCAAGCAGCGCGGCGGACTCGCCCGCAGCTCCACCGTCCTCGGCGTCGGCGTCATCGCCGCGGTCGGCGCGGGCGGCATCGCCACCGCGCAGGGCGGCAAGCCGGCCGTGAAGATATCGATGCCCGACATCGGCTCGATCATGCCCGGCGACTCCTCCGCGGACACCGCCACCCAGGCCGCCGCACCCGCCGTCGCCCCGCTCACCGGCGCCGGCGTCACCAGCGCCGACACCGCCGAGGGCGCCACCGACGCCGGCGAGGCCCTGCGCGCCCGCATCATGCAGCAGGCCGAACAGCAGCAGGACCAGGCCGAGAGCGCCACCCGCGCCGCCGCCGAGAAGGCCGCCGCGGAGAAGGCCACCAAGGACGCCGCCGCCGCCGAGGCGAAGGCCAAGGCCAAGAAGGAAGCCGAGGCGAAGGCCAAGAAGGAAGAGGAGCGGAAGAAGAAGGAGGCCGAGCGCGCGAAGGCGGCTGCCGCGGCGAAGGCCAAGGCCGAGCGGGAACGCATCGCCAAGCTCGCCAAGAGCTTCTCCCTCCCGCTCTCCTCGTACACGCTGACCTCGACCTACGGGCAGTCCGGCGCGATGTGGTCCTCCGGCTCCCACACGGGCCTCGACTTCGCCGCCCCGACCGGCACCCCGCTGAAGGCCATCGGCAGCGGCACCATCACCGAGGCCGGCTGGTCCGGTTCGTACGGATACCGCACCGTCCTCACCCTCAACGACGGCACCGAACTCTGGTACGCCCACCAGTCGTCGATCGGTGTGAGCGTCGGTCAGAAGGTCTCCACCGGCGAGGTCATCGGCCGCGTCGGCGGCACCGGCAACGTCACCGGTGCCCACCTCCACCTGGAGGTCCACCCCGGCGGCGGCAGCGCGGGCATCGACCCGGCCGCCTACCTGCGCGGCAAGGGCCTCAGCCTCTAGTCGACCGGTCGACGGGCGGGCCGCGGTGACGCGGGCCGGGCGGCGCCGTACGAAGCTCCGGCGCTCCGGCGCACCCCGCCCGCACACCCCGTACCCCCGTCCCCCACGAGGGCCGGGCACCGCTCGTGTCCTGCGCGGCGCCCGGACCTGAGACGGGTCATCCCCCACGTCCGGGTGCCGACGGTCCTGGCGTTCACCCTCCGACGTCAGGGCCGCCGGTCCCCGGGAAGGGGCCGCGGGGGGCACGGTGTTGACTGGGGCCATGACCACTCTGCGCCCGTTGGGCCCGTCCGGTATCGATGTCTTCCCGCTCGCCCTCGGCGGCAACGTCTTCGGCTGGACCGCGGACACCTCCCAGACCTTCGCCGTCCTCGACGCCTACGCGGGCGCCGGCGGCAACTTCGTCGACACCGCCGACTCCTACTCCGTCTGGGCGGACGGCAACCAGGGCGGCGAGTCCGAGTCCCTCATCGGCCGCTGGATGGCCGCGCGCGGCAACCGCGCCGAGGTCGTCGTCGCCACCAAGGTCGGCGCCCACCCCGCCTACAAGGGCCTGTCGCCCACCACCATCAAGGCCGCCGCGGAAGCGTCCCTCACCCGGCTGGGCACCGACTACATCGACGTCTACTACACGCACTTCGACGACGTCTCCGTCCCGGTCGAGGACATCGTCACCGCCCTGGACGAGTTGGTCACCGCGGGCAAGGTGCGGACCGTCGCCGCGTCCAACCTGACTCCCGAACGGCTCCAGGAGTCCCTCGACTTCTCCGACCGCGAGGGCCTGGCCCGGTACGCCGTCCTCCAGCCCGAGTACAACCTCGTCTCCCGGGACACCTACGAGGGCGGTCTCCAGCAGGTGGCCTCCCGCAACGGGCTCGCGTCCGTGCCCTACTTCGCCCTCGCCTCCGGCTTCCTCACCGGCAAGTACCGGCCCGGAGCGAGCATCGACAGCGCGCGGTCCGGTTCGGCGGGCGCCCATCTGACGACCGTGCGCGGTCAGCGGGTGCTCGCCGCCCTCGACACGGTCGCCCGCGACCGCGGCGCCGAGCTCGCCACCATCGCTCTCGCCTGGCTGGCCTCCCGCCCGACCATCGCCGCCCCGCTGGCCAGCGCCCGCACCCCCGAACAGCTCACCGCCCTCCTCGCGATGGCCGACCTGGAGCTGACGGACGCGGAACTCTCGCTGCTGACGGAGGCGTCCGCCTGAGTCTGAGTCTGAGTCTGCGTCCGAGCCGTCCGAGCCGTCCGGGCGGCCGAGGAGGGACGGGCGACTCCTAGGCCGGGCAGGTCCGGCGATGCGGGACGTCGGGCAGATGGGTCTTCCACTCCGACGTCGACAGCGGGTCGGACACCCGCGCGCAGATGGTCTCGGCGGCCCGCTCCGGGGAGAGTTCATGGGTACGGGACGCCACATGCGGAGTGGACACCCTGAGCCGGGTGCCGTCCGAGGTGAAGGCCAGGGCGAGTACGGGGCCGTCGGCGCGGGGGAGCCGCAGGCCCTTTCCCCGGGGTGAGGAGAGGTCCCAGAGCCGTAGCGAGCCGTCGGCGCCCCCGGCGGCGAGGGTGCGGCCGTCGGGGGAGAACGCCAGGGTCTGCCGGGCGGGACCCGTGGACGGAACGGGGTCCTCGTCCCCCGGGGCGAGCACGGCGAGCCGGAACCAGCCCTGTACGTCCCAGAGCGTGATCCGGCCGGTCGTGTCGACCATCGCCATCGCCGTCCCCCGGTCGTGCGGGGTGAACGCCATGGCCTGCGGTTGCCCCTCCCCCTCCATCAGATGGGCCACGTCTTCGATGTCCGGGTCGAGTCGTCGGCGGTGCTCCGTGATGAGGGGGTGGCCCGCCGCGCTCATGAGGAGGATGCCGGTGTCGTCGCCCCGGTGCACCGCCGACCAGACGGGCGGCCCGAGCTGGGGCAGCAAGGGGGCGGACTCGATGACGTCGCCGGACGACGGGGAACGGGACACGGCCACCTGCGAGCCGGTCCATTGGAGCACCACGCCGTTGACGTCGGAGCGTGGCGGCAGCGTTGCCGTGGCCGTCCCGCTGCGAGTGTCCCGAACGACCACCCGTCCCCCGGTGTCCAGATGGGCGAAGCGCTGACCGTCACCCTGGAAACCGAGCACCCGGTCACAGCGGTCCTGACAGGAGGCCGGGGCCGGAAGGTCGTGGCGGAGCTTCCCCGCAGCGTCCCGCAGCTGGAACCGGCCCGGTCGCGTGGTCACCAGGGCGTTCCCGTCGGAACTGAACTCCGCCCCGCTGATGAGGGGGTACTCCGCGGCGCGCAGCCGCCTGGTGTCGAAGCGGAGGGTGCGCACCGTCAGACGCGGAGCGGCGCCCTCCCGGTAGCGGATGAGCCCCGCCGCCGTGTCGAGCCGCAGGTCGAAGGCCCTCGTGCCGGTCGCGGGTACCCGCAGGACGGGTGCGGCGGGGGCCGCGGTTCGCCGGAGTTCGACCACTCCGCGCACCAGCGTCGCGAGGTGTGCGCCGTCGGCGCTGAACGCCACGCTCGGCGTACCCACGGTGGCGATGCGCAGCCGCTCCCGGCCGGACCGTGCGTCCCGGACCCGCACCCCGGTCTCGCTGGGGAAGGCCAGCGCCCGTCCGTCCGGGGTGAACACCGGTTCGTCCTGCTGACAGTCGCCCGGGGTCGTCCAACGGGCGGGCAACCTCCGTCGTTCCCGGATGTCCCACAGCTGGAGCGGGCCCTCCTCGGGGCAGTACGCCAACAGCCGGTCGTCGGGCGAGATCTGGAGCCGTTGGATCTCGGCCGAGCGGTCGGTGGTGCGGAACACCTCACGACCGGTGGTGGTCGACCAGAGCCGGAGCGGGCCGTGCCGGGAGTGGGTGGCGAGGAACCGTCCACTGGCGGCGAGTTCGCCATCGGTCTTCCCGGTACCGGGGCCGAACGCCGGGGTGGTGAACCGGCCGGCGGCGAGGTCCCAGAGGCGCACCCCGTCCGCGGTGGCGACGGCGACGGTCCGTAGGTCGGAGCTGACGTCCACCACCCCTCGGAGGTGTTCACCCAGGCCGGGCTGCTCGTCGTAGTCCTCCGCCGCCACGTCCCAGCGCTCGGTGCGCTTCGGTCCGATGCTGACCAGTGCCTCGCCGTCCGCGCTGTACCGCTCCCAGACGCCCGGGTCCTCCGAGGTGAACCCGGAGATGATCGGACTGTAGGCGGCCTCCTCGGGCTGTGCCGCAGCGGCGAACAACGCCTCCCGGGTCTCCGGTAGGTCAGCCACCCGCCAGGCCGCCAGGCTGAGCCGCATCGCCAACCTCGGGTCGACGGACCGGATGGCCTCCGCGGTGTCAGCGATCCGCCGGGCCTCCGCCTCGAAGGCGCGGCGGTCGCTGACACGGCTCTGGTGCCAGGCGGTCAGTCCGGCGATCACCGCGAGACAGAGCAGTACGGACAGGGTCACGGTGAGGGCGCGCAGCCGGCGGGCGGTGCGGGCGGCGGAACGGAGCGCGTCACCCTGGGCGTGGAGGGAAGCGGTGAGGAAGTCCCGCTCCAGAAGGGTCAGTCCGGTGTCCACTGCACGGTGTTTCACGTGAAACGTCTCGCGGGCCGCCTCCAGTTGGGCGCCTCGGTACAACGCACCTTCGTCCCGGTCCAAGGAGGCCCACACCCGGGCGGCCTCCGTCAGCCCGCGGTGCAGCCGAAGCACCTCACGATCGGTCTCGATCCACCTGCGCAACCGGGGCCAGCCGGTGATCAGCGCCTCGTGCGCGAGGTTGACCGTGCCGTCGTCGGCGGTGAGCAGACGGGCCCGGACCAACCGTTCCAGTACCCGGGCATCGACGGGAGACCGGACCAACTCGGCATGGCTGGCCGGACGTCGGGTGTCCTCGGTGGCTTCACCGGGGGACACCAGTCGCAACAGGAGGGAACGGGCCGCTCCTGCCTCGTCGGTGCTGAACGCACGGAACAGTTCCTCCGCCGTATGCGCGATCGCGCCCTGGATGCCGCCGACCGCCTCGTACGCGGACTCCGTGAGCGTTCGCCCGCGTCGTCGGCGCCAGGTCTCCCACAGTGCGTGCGACATCAGCGGCAAACCACCCGGCTCACCCGCGACCTCGGCGACGATCCGGGCCGTCAAGGACCGTTCCACGATCAGTCGTTCCGCCGCAGCGGGGCCCACCACGGCCTCCCGCAGCTGTTCGGCCGTCATCGGGCCGACGAGGAGCGCACTGTCCTGGAGCGCGGCGGCGAGCGCGGGATGTTCCGCGCACCGGCCGTAGAAGTCGGCGCGCACGGCGATGACCACCCGCGCGTCGGTCCCGGTCAGCAGGGCGATGAAGGCGGACCGCTCCACAGGGTCCCGACAGAGGGTGAAGACCTCCTCGAACTGGTCGACCAGGACCAGGGCCCCGGCCGTGAACAACTCCCGATGGGTACGGGCCGGGAGCCGCCCGGGCGTGAGGATGCGGATCACGCAGGCCCCCGACCCGTCTCCCGGGGACTCCTGGAACGCGGGCACCAGACCGGCCCGCAACAACGAGGACTTCCCGCTCCCCGAGGCCCCGACGAGCGCGGTGAACCGGCTGCTCCTGACCCGTTGCAGCACCTCGGCAACGAGTGCGTCCCGCCCGAAGAAGTGCGCCCGGTCCGCGGTGTCGTAACGGGCGAGACCGGGGTACGGGGGGTGGCCGCCGAGGACGTCCGGGAGGGCCGGTTCCCGGGCGACCGCCTCCCGCCAACGCCCCTCCCACTCCTTCGGGTCACCGCCGCAGGCCAGGACGTAGGCGAGGGTGACGGGCAGGGAAGGGCGACGTTCACCGGCCGCCGCCGCCGAGAGGGTGGAGGCGGAGTACGGGGAACCGGCGGCCATCACCCGGTACGTGGGGCTGCCCGCTGCCCGCCGTAGCGCGCGGAGCTCATGCGCGAACGACTGGAGCGGCCCCGCCCCCGGGTCGAGTGGCTTCTCCTGACGTCCCATCCCCTGGTCCGCCCCCTCCTCCGTGGTGAATTGATTGGTACGGGCGGGGGACCTGTCAGTCAAATCACCGGCCGGTGAGCTGGGGGAATGATCGACAACGCGCTTCCCGTCATCCGCCCCGCCCCGCCCTGGGCACCCTCCCGCCGAGTGCCCTCCCGCCGGGTGGTCGCCCTCGCTCCCGCGGCGTTGGCGTGCGCCCTGGGCCTGTGGGGCATCCGCCGTGAGGGAACCCTGTGGGGCGACGAGGCGGTCACCCACGCCATGGCCCTGCGCAGCGTGCCGGAGATCTGGCAGACCCTCACCACCGTCGACGCGGTGCACGGGCTGTACTACCTCCTCATGCACGGGGTGTTCGAGGTCTTCGGCCCCGGACTCCTCGCCCTCCGACTGCCCTCCCTGCTCGGGATCTGTGCGACGGCCACCGCGGTCGCCCTGCTCGGACGCCGTCTGGCGGGCCCCCGCGCAGGGCTGCTGGCCGGGCTCGTGCTGCCCCTGCTGCCCGACGCCCAGCGCTACGCACAGGAGGGCCGCTCCTACGCCCTGGTGTGCGCTCTGGTCGCCATCGGAACCCTGCTCCTGGACGAACGCCGTTGGCGCGCCTACGCGGTGGTCATGCTGGCGGCCTGCCTGATGCACGAGTTCGCCGTCCTGGCACTGGTCGCGCACGGGGTGACGGTGCGCGGGACCCGATCACGCGGCTGGGCCCTCGCCGCACTGGCCGTGGGGGCGGTGCTGTCCCCGCTCGTCGTCCACAGCACCACCCAGTCCGCGCAGGTCGACTGGATCGCCGCCCCGGACACGGGCGACCTCGTCTTCTTCGCGACCCTGGTCCTGGTGGGCTGGCTCTGCGCCCGCACGCCCGGCGGGGCACGGGTCCGGGCGGTCGCCCTCCCCCTGCTGACGTTGCCCATGGGCCTGCTGCTCGCGGTCTCGTTCGTCCATCCGCTCTTCGTCGACCGTTACGTGCTGCCCTACCTGGTCGGGCTGGCCCTGCTGCTGGGCGCGGCCCTCGACCACCACTGGTCGGGAGTCACCGCCCTGGCGGCGACCGGCGCCGCGGTGGCCTCGCTGATCGTCCTCGGCCCTGCGCTGCGGTCGCCCGAGAGCCGCAAGAGCGATGTCACCGCGGTGTCCGAACTGGTGCGGAGCACGGCACGGCCCGGTGACGGAATCCTCTTCACCCCGATGCAGCGGCGGGCCTGGACACTGGCGCACCCCGAGGCGGTCGCGGGACTGACCGACCTCTCCCTGCGGAGTTCGCCCCGTGCCTCCCACACCCTCTACGGCGTCGAGGACTCACCCACCGAGATCCGCGACCGGCTGCTGCACCACGAGGGCCGGGTCGTGGTGGTCCAGGACCGGGAGGGCGGAGCGCCGGACGCGACGGCCGGGGAAGCGATGAAGCGGGCCGTCCTCGCCGACTTCTTCACCCTCTGCACGGAACGGACGGCGAACCAGGCCCGCGTGGGCGTGTACGTCCGCAACGGTGACTGTACGGAGGTCCGGTAGGAGCCGTCCCCCCGGCCGGAGTCCCGGTCAGGGCCCGTACGGACCGTACGGGCCCTGACCCGGGGCACGGTACGGCTGCTGCCCCGGCGGGACACCGTACGCCGTGGGGTACCCGTACCCCACCGGAACGCCGTACGCCGTAGGGGTCCCGTACGCGGCGGGCCCGTACGCGGTGGTGGCTCCGTACGGCGCGGGGTGCCCGTACGCCGTCGGGTACCCGGGACCCGCGGGGGCTCCGTACGGCGCGGGGTGCCCGTACGGCGGGTAGCCGAGGGCGCGGGGCGCCGTCATGAAGGCGGCATGGGCCAGCGAGGGGCGCGCCCACCGCCGCAGTTCCCACAGCGCGTCCAGCAACGCCCGCTCACGGACGACGAAGTCGGCGCCCGCCCCGCCCCGGTCGCCCCGGTGCCGCAGGAACCCCAGGGCCGTCGCGTACTCCTGGTACGCGCGCACCGCCTGCCGCGTCGCGGGGCCGCCGTGGCGCCGGGCGTGGTCCAGGGCGAGCCGTCGGGCCCGCAGCGAACCGAGGGCCACCGGCTCCGGCGGACCGAGCCAGCCCGCCGCCACGTACCCGGGCAACTCCTCGCGGAGGATGCGCAGCTCGTGCTGCCGGGCCCAGACGGCGAGCCAGGTCAGCAGCCCGAACACCGGCACCATGACCGCCCCGTACACCACGAAGAACCCGAAGTCCCCGAAGGTGGTGGACCCGTTCCACAGCGCGTGCAACCCCATCGCGAGAAGGAGTCCCGCGGCGGGGGCGAGCGCCCGGCGGACCCGGAGCCGGGGCGGGAGTTGCGCGGCCAGCCCGAAGCCGATGCCGGTCAGCACCGTGAACAGCGGGTGGGCGAACGGTGACATCACCACCCGGACGAAGAACGTCAGCGCGGTCATCGAGGCCAGCCCGGCGTCCCCGTTGCTGCGGTCCGTGTCGAAGGCGGTGCCGAGGTAGAGGATGTTCTCGGCGAACGCGAACCCGATCGCGGTGATCCCGGCGACCACCAGTCCGTCGACGAGCCGGGTGAGGCCCCGCCGCCGGAACAGGAAGATCAACAGGATCGCGGCGGCCTTCGCGGACTCCTCGACCACGGGCGCTATCACCGTGGCGCCGAGGGTGTCCGCGCCGTCCGGGTCCGCGGTCCGGTCGGCGATCCAGTGGGTGGCGAAGCTGTTGGCCACGATCGAGATCAGCGCCGCGGCGCAGGAACCCCACGCGAAGCAGAAGCCCACGTCCCGCCAGGACCTCGGGGCCACCCGGTCGAGCCAGCGGAAGGCGGCCACCAGCAGCGGCACCGGCAGGACCGCCAGGCCGAGCCCCACCAGGAAGCCCTCGTTCCCGGTCTGCTCGCGCACCAGCGCCAACAGCACGACCCCGCACAGGGCGAGGACCCCGGTGAGCGCGCCGATCCGTACGCCGCGCCGTCGCCACCAGGGCGCCCGCGGCGGGGCCGTCGGGCCGACGGGGGCCGGGGCGGCGACGGGGGCCGGGGCTCCGGCGGGGTGGTCCGGCACGACGGCGGGCGCACGCGCGGGACCGGACGGGTCGTCGTCCCCGGTCGGGCGGTGCACAGGGGTGAGGGCCATTGCCCCGACCCTAAGGCTCCACCCGCCGCGCGCGCGACGCCGCGTGGCGCACGAACGACCCCGCGTGCCCGGCCGGACCTGCCTAGGCGGACCTGCGGAACAGGACGTCGCGCACGAGGTGCCCCTTGTCCAGTCCCTGCCCCTCGAACCGGGTGCGGGGACGGAACTCGGGCCGCGGGGCGAAGCCGCCGTCGGCCCGGGTGTTCTCGAAGTCGGGGTGCGCGGTCAGCACGTCGAGCATCTGCTCGGCGTACGGTTCCCAGTCCGTGGCGCAGTGCAGCAGGGCGCCCGGCTTCAGCCGGCTCGCGGCGAGGGTGAGGAACTCCGGCTGGATGATGCGTCGCTTGTGGTGCCGCTTCTTGGGCCAGGGATCGGGGAAGTACACCCGGAGCCCGGCGAGCGCGGCGGGCGGGATCATGCTGGTCAGCAGGATGATCGCATCGCCGTTGGCGACCCGTACGTTGGTGAGTCCGGCCTGTTCGGCGAGGCCCAGCAGATGGCCCTGGCCGGGGGTGTGCACGTCGACGGCGAGGATTCCGGTACCGGGGTCGGCGGCGGCCATCCGTGCGGTCGCCTCGCCCATGCCGAAGCCGATCTCCAGCACGACGGGCAGTCCGTCGAACAGTTCGTCCAGGTCGAGGACGCGGCTGCCGTCGACGTCGAGGCCCCAGGCGGGCCACAGCCGCCGGATCGCGTCCTCCTGGCCCCGGGTGACCCGGCTGCGGCGCGGCTGGAAGCTGCGGATGCGGCGGTCGAAGTGCGCCCCGGCGGGGTCGGGCGCGGGGCCCTCGCCGGGCGGGAACATCCGCGAGCGGGCGGGCCGGCCGGGTGCGACGGCCTCGGCCCCGGCGTCGGTGGCCGCGGGCGCGTCGGACCCGGCGGGCGGGGCCGGCCGGGGCGTCTGGGGTGATTCGTCATGCTCGGACACAGTGACAGCGATTCTACGGAGCCCCCGACCGACCCCCGCGTCCCGTGCGTCCCACCCCCACCGTCCACCGGGGCGCACCGGGGTCGTGCCGTCCGGGTCAGCGGCGGGCGCCCGCCGCTTCGAGCATCCGCAGCGCGCGCCCCGCGACCTCCCGGCCGATCGGCAGCGAGGCCGTCGCGGCGGGCGAGGGCGCGTTCAGCACATGGACGGTACGGGGGCCCTCGCGCAGCAGGAAGTCGTCGACGAGGGTGCCGTCCCGCAGCACGGCCTGGGCCCGGACGCCGGCCGCGGTCGGCCGCAGGTCGTCGTCGGTGACGGCGGGCAGCAGCCGCCGCACCGCCCGGGTGAACGCCTTCTTGGACAGCGAGCGGCGCAGCTCGCCGCCGCCGTAGCGCCAGTGCCGGCCGGCTATCCGCCAGGAGCCGGGCCACAGGAGCGTCCCGGCGAGCTCCCCGGGGTGCAGCGTGCCCCAGTCGTAGCCCTCGCGGGCGAGCGCCGGCACCGCATTGGGTCCGACGTGCACCCCGCCGTCGACGCCGCGCGTCAGGTGCACCCCGAGGAACGGGAACGCCGGGTCGGGAACCGGGTAGACCAGGCCCCGCACCAGCTCGGGTCGGGCCAGCTCGTAGTACTCGCCGCGGAACGGGACGATCCGCATCTGCGGGTCGTCGCCGGCGAGCAGGGCGATCCGGTCGCAGTGCAGTCCCGCGCAGTTCACCAGGACCCGGGCGCGCACCACCTCGCCGGCCGCGGTGCGCACGGCGACCCCGCGGTCGGGGCGGCGGTCGATGCGGACGACCTCGGCGCCGTAGCGGATCTCGGCGCCGGACAGCTCGGCGAGCCGGCGGGCGACCGCCCCGTAGTCGCAGATCCCGGTGGTGCCGACGTGGATCGCGGCGATCCCCCGCACCTCCGGTTCGGCCTCGGTGATCTGCGCGGGGCCCAGCTCCCGCACGGGGATGCCGTTCTCCCGGCCGCGTTGGACGAGACCGTGCAGCCGGGGCAGCTCCTGCCGGGCGGTGGCGACGATCAGTTTGCCGGTGACCTCGTGGGGGACGTCGTGTTCGGCGCAGAACTTCACCATCTCGGCGGCGCCCGCCACCGCGTACCGCGCCTTGAGGGAACCGGGGCGGTAGTAGACCCCGCTGTGGATCACCCCGCTGTTGCGGCCGGTCTGGTGCAGGGCGGGGCCCGGCTCCTTCTCCAGCACGGTGACCCTGGTGCCGGGCGCGGCCCGGGTGAGCGCACGGGCCGTCGACAGCCCGACGATCCCGCCGCCGATCACCAGCACCTCGCAGTCGTACGCCACCACGCGCCTCACCTCCCGCTCCCGATAATGCACTGCGCCACTGACAGGGGCGTCAAACCCGACGGGGCCGGCTTTGACACAGGTCACGTCGGGACGGGACGGGAACGGGGGCGGCAGCGGGGGCGCGCCGGCCCGTGGGCGAGCGGGCGCTACGCCGGCGCCATCAGCAGCGGACGGGCCCGTTCCCGCAGCTCCACCACCCGGGGCTCGTCCCCGTAGGGCTCCAGCCGGTGCAGGAGGTCCCGTACGTACTCTGTGGTGCGGGCGGAGGAGATCCGCCCGGCGACCTCGACCGCGCGCACGCCCTGGGCGCACGCCGCGTCGAGGTTGCCCGACTCCAGTTCGGCGACGGCCGACACCACGAGCCGCAGCCCGTGCGAGCGGACGAACTCCTCGGTGGGCCTCGACAGGGCCTGCTCGGTGAAGCGCCGCACCTGACGGGGGGCCTTGAGGTCCCGGTAGCACTCGGCGGCGTCGGCGGCGAACCGGTCGTACGAGTAGAAGCCGAGCCAGGACGGGTCGTGGTCGCCGTCCCGGGAACGCTCCAACCAGCCCTCGGCGGCCTTGAGCGCCGCCCCCGCGGCCTGCGCGTCCGAGGCGCGGGCGTGCGCCCGCGCTTCGACGAGCCGGAAGAAGCTCATGGTGCGGGCGGTGGCCAGGCCCCGGTTCCGTTCCAGGGCTGCCTGCGCCAGGTCCACGCCCTCGTCGCCGAAGCCCCGGTACGTCGCCTGGAGCGACATGGACGCCAGCACGTACCCGCCGAGCGGCACGTCGGCCGCCGCGCGGGCGAGGCGCAGCGCCTGGATGTAGTAGCGCTGGGCGGCCTCCTGCTGCCCGGTGTCGAAGGCCATCCAGCCCGCGAGCCGGGTCAGTTCGGCGGCGGCGCCGAACAGGGCGCGGCCCACCTCGTCGGAGTAGGAGCCCAGCAGCAGGGGAGCCGCCTCCACCCTTAAGCACTCGGGGACCATGGAGGAACGCCAGTCGCCGCCGCCGTACTTGGAGTCCCAGCGGCGCGCGTCCTCCGCGGCCTCGCGGAGTTTGGTCACGTCGCTGTGGCCGACCTTCAGGGCCGAGGCGCTGTCCTCGGCCGGGCTCGCGTCCCGTGCCACGGAGCAGTCGGCCGGGGTTATCAACCAGCGGGACGCGGGCGTGGCGTAGGCGCTCACCGCGAAGGAGCCGGCGAGCGACTGCCAGATGCCGCCGCTGCCGGCCCGGCGGCCGGCGAGGTCGAGCCGGTACAGCTCGGTCGCCGACTTCACGGCCGCGGCGACGTCACGGGGGAACGCGAGGCCCACTTCGGGCGCCGGGTCGGCGTCGGCCAGGCCGATCTCGTGCAGGGGCACCGGTCGGCCCAGCTTCTGTCCGATGGCCGCCGCGATCAGGTGCGGGGCGGCGCCCTGCGGCACCATGCCCTTCGACACCCAACGGGCCACGGAGGTCTTGTCGTAGCGGAGCGTCAGCCCGCGCTGGGCGCCCAGGTCGTTGACCCGCCGGGCGAGCCCGGCGTTGCTGATTCCCGCGAGGGCGAGAACGGCGCCGAGTTTCTCGTTCGGCCCGCGTTGCTCCCTGGACATTGCGCCACCCCTCGACACAGACGGCTGCCGCGGCGGTGGTGACCGCGCGGCATTCGCGCCGTGCCTCCCGGGAGCACGCCCCGGGTGGCTCCCCGCATGAGCGGATGGCCGTACCCAGAGGTATATGCCCCTGTGAAACACAGACACACACAGCGTAGTTCGGCGCATCCCATGCGTTAAGAGGCATAGTTCCGGATGGCGAGATTGTGGCGCGTGCCGCGTCCGCCCCCCGGTCACCGCGTGCTCCATCCGTGTGGCCGTGCGCCCGTCCGTGCGCTCTTCTCCCACGAGACACGGATGGGTTCCATGGATGGTGCGTGGGTCGGCCCGCTGAACTGGTTCCAGTGGGCTGGGGGACACCGCCGCCTTCATCCCCGCGGGTGGCGGACCGGTCCGGGAGGTGAACACCACCTCCCGGACTGTGCGTTGTGCCCGTAACGGTCCGCATTGGGGTCCTTCGGCGGGCTGAGCGTGCCAAGTTGGCCGAAAATCGCCGCTATCGACCTCCTGTCCACCCGCTCACCGGAGCGGTGGCGGCCGTCCGCACCACGATCAACAGCCCCTCCCGCACCGCGGTTCCGGCGCGGTTCCGGCTCCGCCGGGCGCGTGACCACGCGCTCGGGGCCCGTGCGCGACCGGGGCCGGTAACCGTACCCCCCGGTAGCCCGCATACACCCGCTCGGCCCCCGCGAGCATCCCGAGTGGGTCCGGATGCGTCTCCCCCCACGGGCCGACCCGCACCGTCGAGCTACGGACCCACCCGCTGCCCGACCGCCCCACCAGGCCGCTGTGGCACGGGACGTGACGTACCGTCAGTGCAGCGGCCCGGAACACCGCGCGACCCGTGCGTGCCACCAGCAGCGGACGCCCACCACCGGGCGCTCGGGGATCGCACGAGGGGCGCGAAGGGCCCGCACGGCGCTCACCGGGGGCGCGTGCCGCAAGGGCGCAAGCCGCCGCGACGGCAATCCCGAGCACCCGCTTCGTGGCAGCATGGTCCCCGGTTCGTACGGTGCACTGGTTGTCCACAGCCTGTGGAGGCGACGATGCGGTGGTTGGTGGGGTGGAGCACGGCCACCGCGGGCACGTCCGGACCCGAAGGCGCCGGCACCACCGGACCCGACGGCGAGACCGTCCAACCCGTCGGCTCCCAACTCCTGTGGGGCGACCCCGACCCCCTCTGGGCCGTCGGCGACTGGCGCCCCGACGAGATCCGCACCGTCACCGTCGACCCCCGCACCCGACTCGCCGTCCTCGGCACCTGCGGCGCCACCGACGAGGAACTCCGCCTCGGACTCATCGCCGCCCGCGGCGGCGCCCTGCGCCACCTCACCGCCTGGTCCGGCAGCTACACCGCCGTCGTCCAGGCCGGCCGCCGGATCACCGTCGCCGGCGACCTCGCCGGCGCCCGCCCCGTCTTCCACACCCCCTGGTCCGACGGCACCGCCTACGCGACCGCCGCCCTCCCCCTCGCCGACCTCGTCGAAGCCCACCTCGACATCGGCCACCTCGCCGCCCTGCTCGCCGCCCCCGACGTCCCCGAAGCCCTCCACGACTCCACCCCCTACCTCGGAGTGCGCCGCATCCCGCCCGGCCACGCCCTGATCCTCCGCCAGGGCGCCCGCGAGATCGCCGGCTACGACCCCGTCACCTCCCTCGCCGTCGCCGCCCCGCCCACCGACGCCACCAGCGCCGTCGACGGAGTCCGCGACGCCCTCGTCGAAGCCGTACGCGCCCGCCTCTCGGCCCCCCGACACGTCCCCGCCGCGATGACCGACCCCGGACCCGTACCCGGCATGGGCCCCGCCGAGCGGCGCGCCGCCCGCGGCACCCCCGCCCCCGGCATCGGCGCCGACCTCTCCGGCGGCCCCGCCTCCGCCACCCTCGCCCTCCTCGCCGCCGGACTCCCCGGCGTCCCCGGCACCGTCCTCGGCCACGGCACCGGCGCCGGCGAACGCCTCCTCGCCGTCACCTTCAACGACCTCGCCGCCCGCGCCGGAGCCGCCCCCGGCGAACGCCCCGGCGACGAACTCGCCCGCGCCGGCGCCCTCGCCGCCGACCCCCGACTGCACCACGTCGTCGTCACCGGCGGCGAGGAAGCCCTCCCCTACGTCGACCTCGAAGGACCCCTCACCGACGAACCCGGCCCCTCCCTCACCACCGCCGCCCGCCACCGCGCCCGCCTCGCCTCCGGCAGCGCCGACCACTTCACCGGCCACGGCGCCCGCCAAGTCCTCGACGCCCACCCCGCCCGCCTCGCCGACCTCCTCCTCGACCGCAAACGCCGCCACCTGGTCCGGCCGGTCGCCGCCCTCAGCAAGGCAGACGGCTCCGTCTCCGTCCTCGTCCCCGCCCGCGTGTACGGCGCGGCCCGCCGCCTCGCCCGCACCTCCTACCGCACCGGCGTCGACGGCCTCGCCGAACAACTGCTCCGCCGCCGCCTCGACGAACCCCCCGGCCCCGTCGGCGCCTCCCTCGCCGCCCTCACCTGGGCCAGACCCGGACCCGCCGCCCGCTGGCTCACCGGGGAAGCGCTCGCCGAGGTCTCCGGCCGCATCCACAGCGCCGCGAGCCGCCCCGGCCCCGGGCCCGGCCAACGCCCCGGCGACTTCCGGGCCCGCGCCGCACTCGCCCGCCACGCCGCCGACCTGCGCATCCTGGAACAGGCCGCCGAGATCCGCTTCCAACGCCTGCACGCCCCCTTCCTCGACAACCAGGTGGTACGCGCCTGCCGCGCCCTGCCCGAAGCCCTCCGGGTACGACCCGGGGCCCGCGCCGAGATCCTGCGCAGCGTCCTGGAGGGCGCCGGCGTCACCGACCTCCCGCCCGGCTGGGGCACCCCCTCGCACGCCCCCCAGGCGACCGCCGCCCGCACCGGACTGAACGTCGCCCTCCCCGATCTGATGGCGCTCTTCGACACCCCGCTGCTCGCCGACGCCGGACTCGTGGAGGCCCGGGTCGTCCGCAAGGCGCTCCGGGCCGCCGCCGAGGGCGAACCCCTCCCGCTGGACGGCCTCGCCGACCTGGTCTCCGTCGAACTCTGGCTCCGCCGGCTGCTCGCCCGCCGCGGCACCTGCTGGACCGGGACGCCCGCCCGACAGCGCGCGGTGCCCACCGGCACGGTCGTCGCCGCCCGCGGCGCCCTCGGCACCGCCGCCCGCCCCTGACGCGCGCCCCCGCGCACCGGGCGGGCGCCCGTCAGCAGCTGAACCGGGACTGCGCCCAGTCGGACAGCACCAACACGTCGAACACCGAGTGCGGTTCGACGACCAGCCGGATCGTGGACCGCCCGGTCAGGTCGACGTGCACCGGAACGCCCGGCGCACCGCCCTCCAACAACGGGGACGTCCACAGCTGCGCCCCGTCCGCGTGGACGGAGAACCGGACCTTGCCGACCCCCAGCGCGAGGTCGTCCACCCCGACGACGGCGTCATAGGCCCGGCACGCGCGGTTGAGGTCGACGGTCACCGACGACTGCCCGTGCACGGTCACCCCGCGCGCGTAGGACTGTCCGCCGATCGCCAGCCCGTGCCGCTGCCACACCCAACTGCTCTCCCCGGGACGCAACTCGGGCCCCGTCCCGTCGCCGGTGCCCGCATAGGCGAGGTCGCTCAACTCGTAGACGACCGGGGCCGGCGGCTCGGCCGAAGGGGTCGGTGGTTCGACCGAGGGGGTGGGCGTCGGCTCCGGTGGCGGCGTCGGTTCGGTGGACGGGGTCGGCTCGGGCGCGGGTGCGCTCGGTTCGGGCGACGGGGACGGACTCGGCGAGGGCGTCGGCGACGGTGCCGAGGGAGTCGGTTCCTCAGGAGCGGGGGACTTCGGAGCGGGCTCCTCGGGGGTGGGCTCCGGCTCGGCCGCCGGCTCCGGTTCCTCGACGGGCACCACGGGCGCGGGCCGGGGCGGCCGGGGCGCCGGTGCGGGCGCGGCGACGGGCGGCGCCTCACCGGGCTGCGAGACCGGCGGCTTGGCCCGCGGCCGGTCCGGCTGCGACGCCTCACCGCCGACCAGGGCGAACGCCACGGCCACGGCCGCCGCGACGGCGACCGCGGCCCCGATGCCCGCCTTGACCGGCCCGCCGACCGCCTCGGAGAGCACACCGCCGCCCCCGGCCGACCCCCCGCCGCCGCCCGCACCGGAACCGGTGGCGGCAGCGGCCCCGCTCGCCGCGGAGGCCGCCGCGCCGCCCCCGACGAACGCCGCGGCCTTCGCGTACCCGGCAGCACCGAACCAGCCGATGACCGCGATGGGCACGACCGCCGGGATGCCGCCCGCGACTTCCTTGATCTGTCCGGCCGCCAGCCGGCACTTGACGCACTCCTCCAGGTGCTTGCGCAGCCCCCGCTCGGCCCGCGACCGCAGCCCGCCCCGGGCGTACGCACCGAGCCGGTCCGCGTACCGCGCGCACTCCTCGTTGGTGGTCAGCGCCTCACTGACATGGGCCTGGAGGTACGCCTGCTTGAGCCCTTCGCGGGCCCGGCTGGCCAGCACCCGGGTGCCGTTGGCGTCGAGCCCGAACAGCGTGGCGACCTCGCTCGGCGACTCGTCCTCGACCTCGGTGTGCCACAGCACGGCCTGCCACCGCTCGGGCAGACTGCGGAACGCCCGCATCGCCATGGACCGTTCGGCCTCGTGCATGGCCCGGACGTCGGCGCCCTCGTCCACGGCCGTGTCGTCGGCGGCCTCCGAGCCGCGCGCGGCCTGCGCCGCGAACACCGCGAAGTCGTCCACCAATTGTTCGCGTTTGGTCGATTTCATCCAGGCGGCCGCGACCCGTCGGACCGTGGTGAGGAGGTAGGCCCGCACCGCGTGCTCGGGGCCGGAGCCGCCGCGCACCGCCTGGAGCATCCGCGCGAACACCTCGGCCGTCAGGTCGTCCGCGGTGTGCCCGTCCCGGCAGCAGGTGCGTGCGTACCGGCGCACGGCCTGCGCGTGACGGCGGTACAGCTCCTCGTACGCCGAGTCGTCGCCGGCGCGCATCCGCCCGATCAGGTCGGCGTCCGCGGCCGGTAGGTCGGGGGAGGCGGCCGGCCCGTCCGGCTCGTCCGCCGCGTGCTCCCCGCGCCGGGCCCTGCGCGGCTCCCGCTGCTGCGGCACCCCCGCCTCGACGCCGGCGACGGCGGTCCCGCCCGGTGACGGGGTGCCCGGTGCCGCGGCGGCCCGGGGCGCGACGTCCGGTGGCGGTGCGGCTTGCGCCGGTACGGCCGGCAGCGGAACGGTCGACGGTCCGGTCGCCCGCGGCGCGGTGGTCGCGGGCCCCTCCCCGGGAGCGCTGTCGACGGGAGGCGTCTCGACGGGAGCCGGGACCACCGGGGACGGCGCGACATTGGTGGCTGGCGTGGCAACGGAGGTTGGTGTGGTGCTGGAAGGCGTCGTGCCGGTACGAGGGGGCGCGTCGGACGCCCGATTCGCTATGCCGTCGTCCGCGCCGTCCGCGTCCGTCGCGTCGGCGCCGGAGCCGTCACCCGTCGCGCTCCGGCCCGCTCTGCCGGGCCCGCCCGGTCCGTTCGGGCCGCCCTGGCTGGGCACTTGACGCGCCGCGGAACCGTTGGTCCCGCCGCCTCTCGGCTCTTCCGGCCCGTCCACGTCCATCACGGAAAGCACCCGCCCGCACACTCTACGCCCACCGGGCAAGGGTGCCACACCGCTGTCACGGCCTCAGGGGATCACCCCGTCAGCCACTCATCCGAGGCATCCAGTTCCGGCCAGCTGTTTTCGGCCGCGAGTGTCAAGTGCCCAAAGCACACAGGGATTTGGTGACGCGTGCCCGAAAATCGCCGCTCGTACCCGATCCGGCTTTTGGCCGGTTTACTCCCACGGGTCGCCGTCGAGCGCCCGCACCCCCCATCGGACGGGAGCGGGGCCGCCCCCTGGGTCGCCCCGCTCACCCGCCGAACACGAGGGCCCCGCCCGGACCCCGCCGACCGTCAGGAGGGCCGCGACCGCAGCCCCTCCAACAGGATGTCCAGCAACCGCGCCGAAGCCGCGGACTGCTGGGCCGGGTCGGGCAACGACGGGGCCGCCGTGGCGATGACCAGCAGCACGTCCGACACCGTCACGTCCCCCCGCAACTCACCGGCCGCACGGGCCCGCTCCACCAAGCGCCCCACCACGTCGAGCAGCGCACCGACCCCGGTGTCCCCGCCCAACGGCTCGGCGGCACCGACGGAAGCCTCGTCGGACCCGGCCGCCCCCGTGACACCGACCGTCTCCGTCACACCGGAAGACCCCGCCGTCCCGAGGACCGACTCCCCGCCGCCCGCACTGCGCTGCTGCGGCACCCGGGCCTCGTCCCACTCCTCACGAGCCGGCCCCGCACCCTCGGCGGGCGCGCCCGCCGTGTCCGCCGCGCCCGCCGTGCCTTCTTCGTCGACGCCCACCCGCAGCACGTGCGGCGGCAACAACCGCCCCGCGCCCGAGGCGACGGACGTCCGCAGGAAGCGCGACAGCGCCGACCAGGGCTCCTCCTCCTGCCCCAGGGCCGCCCGCGCCTGATCGGTCAGCCGGGACGTCTCCTCCGCGGCGATCCGCCGCACCAACACGTCCTTGCTGGGAAACCGCCGGTACACCGTGCCGACGCCGACCCGGGCCCGACGGGCCACGTCCTCCATCGGCGCCCCGTACCCCAACTCGCCGAACACCTCGCGCGCCGCGCGCAGCACGTGCTCCAGATTGCGCTGGGCGTCCACCCGCAACGGCGCCGTGCGCCCCCCGTCCGAAGCCCCCCGGACCAGGCCGCCCGCCGGCGCACCGGACGTCCCCCCGGGCGTACTCGCCGTCATGGTGGGCGCGTTCGTCCACTGTTGATCCTGCGTATGCATGTGTTCCCCCGGATTCAGACGTCTCCCCCCGGAGACTCTCCCCGCCGTCGGCAGCCGGGGCAGGAGGGACCGAGCGCGTGGGACGGGCCCCCGTGGGTGGGCCCGTCGAGTGTGTCCCCCGACACCCCGACATCACACGAACATAGTTGAGCAGGGGGCGATTCAGAAGGGGCACGTTCCGCCACACGTTCCGCCCGATCGGAGTACGCCCCGCTTACGCCCCTATTGGGGGGTGACCCCGACCGCGCCCCCCTGCCCTGACCTGCACATCCACAGAAAACACGGCCGACACGCCGAGCACCCCGCATGGCCCGTTCCTGACGTCTTCCCGCCGACTTCCGGTCACACAAATTGCTCAGCCTGTGGACAAACTCCCGAGCCCGTTGCGTCATGGGTGGGTGAAGGCCGCCAACCCCCCGGGCACACCCCCCGGACCGACGCCCGCCACCCGCGTCCTCGTGATCGGCGGCGGGTACGTCGGGATGTACACCGCCCTGCGCCTCCAGCGGAACCTCGCGGCGCGGATCAGGCGCGGCGAGATCGAGATCGTGGTGGTCACCCCCGATCCGTACATGACCTACCAGCCCTTCCTCCCCGAGGCGGCCGCCGGTTCGATCTCCCCCCGCCACGTCGTCGTCCCCCTCCGCCGGGTCCTCGACCGGTGCCGCGTCGTCATCGGCGAGGCGCACGCCGTCGACCACACCCGGCGCACCGCGACGATCAGCACCCTCGCCACCGCCGACGAAGGCACCGGAACCACCACCGTCACCTACGACGAACTGGTCCTCGCCCCCGGATCGGTCTCCCGCACCCTCCCCGTGCCCGGCCTCGCCGAGAACGGCATCGGCTTCCGCACCGTCGAAGAGGCCATCGGCCTGCGCAACCACGTCATCGAACAACTCGACATCGCCTCCTCCACCCGCGACCCCGCCGTCCGCCACGCCGCCCTCACGTTCGTGTTCGTGGGCGGCGGCTACGCCGGCGTCGAAGCCCTCGCGGAACTGGAGGACATGGCCCGCTACGCCGCGCGCCACTACCACAACCTCACCCCCGAGGACATGAAATGGGTCCTCGTCGAGGCGACCGACCGCATCCTCCCCGAAGTCGCCCCCGACCTCGGCCGCTACACCCTCAGCGAACTGCGACGACGCGGGGTCGACGTCCGCCTGGGCACCCGCCTCGACAACTGCACCGGCCGGGTCGCCGCCCTCAGCGACGGCTCCCGACTGCCCACCCGCACCCTCGTCTGGACCACCGGCGTCGCACCGCACCCCCTGCTGGCCGCGACCGACCTCCCGCTGACCGGTTCGGGACGGCTCGCATGCACCGCACAGCTGACCGTCGACGGCGCACCCCACGCCTGGGGCGCCGGTGACGCCGCAGCAGTGCCCGACGTCACCGCCCCCGGCACGTACACCGCCCCCAACGCCCAGCACGCCCTGCGCCAGGCCCGGGTACTCGGCGACAACCTCACCGCCGCCCTCGACGGACGCCCCCTGAAGACGTACGCACACCGCACCACCGGCTCCGTGGCCTCCCTCGGCCTCCACAAGGGCGTCGCCCACCTCTACGGCCGCCGGCTCAAGGGCTACCCCGCCTGGTTCCTGCACCGCGCCTACCACCTCAGCCGCGTGCCCACCTTCAACCGCAAGGCCCGCGTCCTCGCCGAATGGACCCTCGGCGGCCTCTTCACCCGCGAGATCGTCTCCCTCGGCTCCCTCGAACACCCCCGAGCCGAATTCGAACGCGCAGCGGGACGCACCCCGCCCGATGACCCGAAGGGGTCGTCCTGACCCCGGCGCGGAACTCACCCCGACCGCCCGACGTCTGACGAATGTCGGATCCCTCGGTCAGACTGGCTCCCGCGACCCACGGGCGGCCCGCCCGCCCCTCGACCCCACGAGGCTTCTACCCAGTGAACTTCACGCGCTGGAGCGCCCGGCTCCCCGGAACGCAGCGCCGCGCCGCCGCCCGGACCGAACACAGCGCCTCCCCGGCACCACGGGGCGACAGCCCCCTGCCCGCGGCCCGCGCCGAGCACCCGACCGGCCCCGCCGCCACCACCCTCGCGGCCCTCGCCGTCAACGACACCCTGGACCGCGTCCCCGCACTCGTCGCCCTCCTCCACGGCCCGGACCACCACCTGCTGTACGTCAACGAGGCCTGGACCACCGCCTTCGGCGACCGCACCACCGGCGGACCCGCCCGCGCGACCATGCCCGAACTCGACGAACTCAGCCTGCTCCCCCTCCTCGACCAGGTCCTGCGCAGCGCCAAACCCCGCACCGTCAAGTCCCGCAAGGCCCCCGACGGCCGCTCCTACACCTTCACCTGCACCCCCCTCGCCATCCCCGGCACCGACCACGACGGCGGCCACGACAACGGCGTGATGATCTTCGCGACGGACGTCACCGACCACGCCGAAGCCGCCGAACGCCTCCGGGCGGGCGAACGCAGCCAACGCGAAACCGCCGTCACCCTCCAGCGCTCCCTGCTCCCCCAGGAACTGGAAGAACCCGACGACCTACGGGTCGCCGCCACCTACCACCCCGGCGGCACCGAAGCCGCCGTCGGCGGCGACTGGTACGACGTCATCACCCTCGGCGGCGGTCGCACCGCCCTCGTCATCGGCGACGTCATGGGCCGGGGCGTGCGCGCCGCGGCCGTCATGGGACAACTGCGCACCGCCGTACGCGCCTACGCCCGCCTCGACCTCCCGCCCCACGAGATCCTGCAACTCCTCGACGGACTCGCCACCGAGATCGACGCCAACCAGATCGCCACCTGCGCCTACGCCGTCCACGACCCCAACGAGGGCACCCTCGTCCACGCCTCAGCCGGCCACCTGCCGATCCTCGTCCGCGACGAGGACGGCACCGTCCACCGGGCCGCCGAACCGACCGGACCGCCGCTGGGCACCGGAGGCTGGCTCCACACCTCCGGCACCGTCCCCCTCGGCCCCGGCTCCACCGCCGTCTTCTACACCGACGGCCTCGTCGAACGCCGCGGGGAGGACATCGACGAAGGCGTCTCCGCCCTGGAACGCGCCCTCGCCGGCGCCACCGGCACCCCCCAGGTGGTCTGCGACCGACTCGTCCGCACCGCGGGAGTCACCGCCGACCACGACGACGACGTCGCCGTCCTGGTCCTCCAGCACCCGGCCCGCACCGGCCCCGACGGCGAACTGTTCCGCAACGCCGCCCTGGAACTCCTCGGCGGCGTCGAGGCGGCCCCCCGGGCCCGGGCCTTCGCCTCCGGCGTCCTCGCCAGCTGGCGCTTCCCGCCCGACCTGCACGACCTGGGCGTCCTCGCCGCCAGCGAACTCGTCGCCAACTCCCTCCAACACGGCACCCCACCCATGCGACTGCGGCTGCGCCGCACCGACCGCCGCCTGATCATCGAAGTCACCGACGGCGACGACCACCTCCCCCGCCGCCGGCGCGCCGAACCCGCCGACGAAGCGGGCCGCGGCATCGCGATCGTCGCCACCATCGCCACCGCCTGGGGCGCCCGCCGCACCCCCGGCGGAGGCAAGGCCGTCTGGTGCGAGTTCACCCTCCCCACCACCTGACCCACCCCCACCCCACCGGCCACGCGAAACGGCGGTGTCCCCGGGCACACACCCGGGAACACCGCCGCTGCGAAACCGACCCGACCCCTACACCGCCGCAGGAGCCTGCCCCGGCTCACTGACCCGTTCCGGCGTGCCGACCTGCTCGGGCGTGCCGACCTGCTCGGGCTTGCCGAGCGCCACCACCCGGGGCGCCACCAACGACGGCTGGTTCTGCTCCGGGGTCAGCTCCCGACCCAGCCGCACCGCCAGATAGGTGATGCCCAACGAGAACAGGAAGAACGTCACCACGTACGGACCGTGCAGCGAGGCGCCCATCGGGCCGCCCACCGCCGGACCCACAGCCAGGGCCAACTGCTTCACCAGGGCGAAGGCCGAGTTGTACTGGCCCACCATGCCGCCCGGCGCGAGGTCCGCGACCAACGGCGCCACGGTCGGCGACAGCAGCGCCTCACCGAGCCCGAACAGCGCATAGGTGGAGATGAACGCGGCGGTCGCCATCGCCTGGCTCCCGTTCCCCAGCCCCGCGTACGCCGCGGCGGCCCACGCCACCGCCCAGATCAGTCCGACGGACCCGATCACCCGGGACCGCTTGCGGTACTCGACGAACCGCAGCACCGCGAACTGCGCGATGACGATCACTGCGGTGTTCGCGGCCAGGGCGATGCCCAGCGTCGACGGCGAGATGCCCGCCGCCTCCACGCCGTACGCCGACAGGCCCGACTCGAACTGTCCGTAGCAGGCGAAGAACAGGACGAACCCCAGCACCATCAGCTGCACCATCGCCCGGTGCTTGAGCAGCGTCCGCAGTCCGCCCCCGCGCTGACCACCCTGCACGGCGCCGCCCGACAGCCCCTCGCCCTTGGGCATCCGCACCCCGGCGGCGATCGCTCCGAGCACCAGGAACATCACGGCTTCGATCAGGAACAGCGTGGTGAAGCTGGACGGCCGGTGCTCGTCGACGATCTGCCCGCCGATGAGCCCACCGACGCCCAGGCCCAGGTTCTGGAGGAAGAACTGCGTGGCGAACGCTCGGGTCCGCTGCTGCGGCTCCGAGCACCACACGATCATCGTCGCCAGCGCCGGCTGCATCACCGCGGTTCCCGCACCGAGCACCGCAGCGGAGAGCACCGCGGTCGCCGCGGTGCTCGACATGCCGAGGGCGAGCGCACCCACCGAGGCCGTCACCGACGCGGCGACCAGTACGGGCAGCGGCCCCCGTCGGTCGATGACCCGGCCGACGAAGGGCAGGGCGATCAACGCGGCCACCGCGAACGCGGCGAGCACCAGTCCCGCCGTCGTCGGCCCCAGCTCCCGCACCCGCGCCACATAGACATAGAGGAACGGAACCGTGAACCCGATGCCGAACGCACTCAGCGCGCTCCCCGTCTGGATCCGGCGCATCGCCGCGCCCATCGCCCTGCTCACTTTCACCTGCCTTAGACTTAGAGATGAAGACTTAGAAGCTAAAGTTTGAGGCTTAACAATACACACAGAAGGACTTCAACGCCAAGTGGGTTCGTGTCATACTGCGGCCATGCCTCACACCCCGGCCGAGGGCGAGCCGAGCCTCGACGAACAGATCGCCGCCTACCAGCGCGAGTTCCAGGACCTCGACCCCCAGGTCGAGAAGATCGTCTCGGCCCTGGGCCGCCTGAACCGCCGTATGAACGTGGCCTACGGCCGCCAGACCGCGACCCTCGGCATGAGCAACGCCGAATGGGAGGTCCTCAAGGCCCTCGTCCTTTCCGGCGCCCCCTATCAACTGGGACCCGGCGACCTCGCCAAGCGCCTCGGACTCACTCCCGCCGCCATGACCCACCGCATCGACCGCATGGTCGGCGAAGGTCTGGTCACCCGCGAGCGCGACGAGACCAACCGGGTCCGCGTGATCATCGAGCTGACGAGCCACGGCCGCGAGAAGTGGCTGGAGGCCATGCAGCTGGCAGCGGTCTTCGAGGAAGACCTGCTCCAGGACCTGTCGACCGAGGAGCGCACCGTCCTCGGCGAGGTCCTCACCCGCCTCCTGCGCCGGGTGGAGCACGCCCAGCCGGACGCGGGCGGACGCCTCACCGACCTCGACTGAAGATCTTGACCTGCGCCGGTTGACAGCCGCTCCGCCGATCCGTAAGGTTCTCCGGGTTGTCACCGAGCCTTAACGGTTCTGCGACGGCACCTCCCGCCGCACCAGCGGCAACCAAACTCTTTGCACGGCCTCCCACGGGATAGTTTTTTCGGCATGCCCGAATTTCATTTCCATGGGCCCGAAGCACTCGATTATGAGTCTCCGGGAAAACCCGCTAGAGTTTGAAACGTCGGAACGGCCGCGAGGCCGGGAAGACAGAGCAGGAAATCCCGCCGGCCGGGAATCGGGTCAGAAAAGATCTGATAGAGTCGGAAACACCGAAGGGAAGCGCCCGGAGGAAAGCCTCAGCCGAATGGCTGGAGTGAGTACAAAGGAAGCGTCCGTTCCT
>NZ_JBHXEN010000064.1:0-45458 GCF_042724695.1 Streptomyces sp. NPDC127068
CGCCTGACCAGCGAGAGCACCATCTCCTGGCGCGACCCGACATCACCGGATCAAGCTCGCATAACAGGATGAAAGAACGGGAGGAAACGACCTCTTAGAGTCGGCCCCGCCCACGCGGGGGTAGCTCCCGCTGTGCCTCGCGGACGTAGCCCTCCTGCTCGTCGGCCCCGCCAGCGCGGGGGTAGCTCGTGGGGCATCGGGTCCTCCTGGTCTGGAGCGGTGTCGTCCCCGCCAGCGCAGGGGTAGCTCCACGACCGCGCCGGACAGCGGAGTGCCGTGCGGGTCGGCCCCGCCCACGCAGGGGTAGCTCGCCGTGGGCGTCGTCCCCGTCAGCGTGGTGGCATCTGCGGTTCATGGGCCAGGGCCCGTTTGGACAGGGAGTGTTGTTGTGTGTTCCGGTCGGTGTGGTGGGGACGGTGTCGTCTGGTGCGGGGCACACTGGTGGGCACGTGATGGAGGTGAAGGGAAATGAGCGTTGCCAGCTTCGCGCACCACCATGGGCCCTGGACCGTCGATGATGTCCTCGCCCTACCGGAAGACCGATCCGTGCGCTACGAACTACTGGGGGAGTCCCTCGTGATGTCTCCCGCGCCAGGCGTGCGCCACCAGAGGGCTAGTTACCGACTCCACGTCGCCCTCGACGCGGCAGCACAGGCCGCGGACGCCCCGGTCGAGGTACTCGAAGCGATCAATGTGATCTTGCCGTCCGGGCTGGTCGTCCCCGACATCGTCGTCGCCGACGCCGGCGCGACCGTTGAGGACACCGTCAGCATCGACGCCGAGGCCATCCAACTCATCATCGAACTGGTCTCGCCCGGGAACAGGACCATGGACCGCAAGATCAAGCCCTTGCTCTACGCCGAGGCCGGAATCCCGCACTACTGGAGACTCGAGTTCACCCCAGCCCCCCGCCTGATCGTCAGTGAACTAGAGACCGGCCGATACGTAGAGAAAACGATCGCGCTCCCCGGCACCGTCACCCGAATCGAGACCCCGTTCCCCATGAAGATCGACCCAGCCGGAATCACCCAGCAGTAACACCAGACCAAAACCCAGCAGCCACCAACCCACCACACCAACCCACCACAACAAGCTTCCGCAGGCCATGGAACGTGCCACCCCCACCCACACAGCGGGACGTCCTCCTCCGCTCGTGGCCTGGCAGATGACGCCCGGTGTCGCGTCCCCAACTACTCACGGTAAGCCCCGCGGGAGACAACCCCGTAAGTGCACGACCTGCCGCCATGCACGCCCACGCAGAGCAGCCCAACCCACACAGGCCGGGCCGTGAAGCATGTAAAGCAAAACACCATGATCACGTTACAAACCCACAGGTCACGAAGAGTCGTCCCCGCCAGCGCGGGGGTAGCTCTCACAAGGACGGCCGGGTGACCCCGGCCGGGATGTCGTCCCCGCCAGCGCGGGGGTAGCTCTCCACGCGGTCCGCAGTACAGATGGTGGCGGGTGTCGGCCCCGCCCACGCAGGGGTAGCTCCCCGACGTTCTCCAGCGCCTTGATCGCGGACGCGTCGTCCCTGCCCACGCAGGGGTAGCTCGGACAGTGCCGGGGCAGCCGGAGGTAGGTTTGGGTTGTCCTTGCCCACGCAGGGGTAGCTCGGAAACGTGGGCGCCCGCGGACGCTGACGGGCTGTCGTCCCCGCCCACGCGGGGGTAGCTCTCGAGGTCGCGCTGATCGAGGGCGGATCTGCGGGTACGCCCCGCCCACGCGGGGGTAGCTCGTTGGACCGGCCGGGGAGGGACGAACATGCGTAACGGCACACGAGGAAGGGCGTCAGTCGCTTCGGCCCTTCTCGATTCGTTGTCCGCCCCGCCAGCGCGGGGGTAGCTCGGTCGGCAGATCGGGTGAGTACGGCGCGAGCGTGTCCGCCCCGCCAGCGCGGGTAGCTCGGTGTGCAGCATCGGCGCGGTCTGCCGAACCGGGTCCGCCTCGCCAGCGCGAGGGTAGCTCCTCGTGCGTGACCACACCGTCGTCCCACATCATGTCGGCCCCGCCAGCGTGGGGGTAGCTCGTGCTCAGGCTGTCCGGCGGCCGAACGCTTCTCGTCGTCCCCGCCCACGCAGGTAGCTCGGGCAAAGCCGTGACGGTCACGGCCCCGCCGGGGTCGGCCCCGCCAGCGCGGGGACTGCTCGTGCCAGGCTGATGTGGTCGGCCCACGCTGGGAGGCGGCATCAGCGATTGCAGTCGTCGGTGCAGAAGTGTTCGCTGCGCCGTGTGCCGGCGATCGTCGCTTGCCATTCAGCCTCGTCGTGAGATGAGTCGGGCGAGTGCTTCCGTGGGCCAACAGAGCCAATCGAGGAGAGGGCTGGTGATCACGAACCAATGGACACTCACACGGCCATGCTCCTTCTCCAGGATCCTTGGCGCCTCGTCCCGGTGCACGTAACGAAGGTACCTACGGCGAATTGGTGTTCCGGCTATCAGCAACACCGGTGAAGCGACAAGAATGACCGCCGAGACCAGGGACCTCACAGCGGCGAGTTTGCCCCTCTCTTCATATCGCATGTGCTCAGTGTGCTGACCCTCACCGTCTCTGCCAGCCTGCCCTGCGGGTTTTGGTAACGACCTTGTAGGGGGCGGACCACCGTTGAGTGCCCTGCTGAGGCCATGAAATATGTGGCACTGGCGGCTCTTTCAATCCGAGGCCGCTCGGCCAACGCCGCAGGGCGTGAAACAACAGCTGGCTACTGGCCTGTGGCCTGCCGCAGCGTCACGAGCGGAGCAACGACCGAGCGGTACTCGACTCCGAGTCCATCCCGTTCGCCTCCTACAAAGACATCCTCTTCGCGGCCGCGCAGTCGGCCGTCGATGTCCCCGATGGTGGTGCCCGCGCCATGTCCGGTCGTCGTGCCCGGCCCGGTCGTCGACGACGTCGGCCAGGAGCAGGAGCTCGTCCTGGAGCACTTGGCCCACGAGCAGGTCCTCGACTGGCGGGTGTGGGAGATGGAGGACCACGGCGTGGTCTTGGACCACACCGGGTCGCGCTGCGAAGCCTGACCACATCGGCCCCAGCTGGAAAAGGCCCAGCACCCGCCAGCGCGGGGGTAGCTCATACGTGTCCGACGTGACCCGCGACCAGATCGCGTCGTCCCCGCCCACGCAGGGGTAGCTCCCAGCGCTGAACCCGCCGCGGTTCGGTCCCGTAGTCGTCCCCGCCCACGCGGGGGTAGCTCACGACCGGCGCGAACGCGTCGACCGTTCTGGACGTCGGCCCCGCCCACGCGGGGGTAGCTCGGATCTGGGCAAGGCACTGCTCTCTGGGATGACGTCCGCCCCGCCAGCGCGGGGGTAGCTCGAAGGTCCGCCTGTGCGCACACCCCGGCAGGTGGTCGGCCCGGCCAGCGCGGGGCAGCTAGCCGCGGCCGCGCAACTTGAGGAACCGGTCTCGGCCGCGCGGGTCCTCAGCCCTGCTGACTGTGCCCCGTCCACCCGTCGCCACCCCGGTCCCGGAGACCGCCGGCGACGACCAGGAACTGGTCCTCAAGGACCTGACCCGCAACCTGGCCGTCAGCAGCCACGCTGCCACCGTCGACCAGGTCGCCCACGACCACATCGCCTGGTAAGGCGAGCACATCGCGCAACGCTTGTTCACTCAGGCGTTCGTCGCGAGCGTGCAGCGCCTCGCGGGCCTGGGCACCTGGAGCTCTGCTACCGCCTGTGGGGCGGGCATGAACGGCAGCGAGTGTTCGGCGTCGACCTGGCCCGGGTGGCGCTGCGGGCCATGATGGCGGCGGCACGCACCAACGGCGGCAGAGCGTCGCCTTCCTCGGCAAGCCTGTCACGTACGCCTGGTTCGCCTGGTCCGCGACGACGGAGTCGCCACCACGAAGCCGATGGTCACCCGCCTCCCCGAAACCACCGCGCAGGGGGCGTACGCCGCCCAAGGCGAGACTGACATGGTCATCTGGCACACCGGGCTCTGCCCGGCACCCGTCCACCGCGCTGGCCCTCGGACGCGCAGAACCTTGGCCACATCGCCACCGAGCACTCGTGCCGTGGACGAGCCGTACCTGCGCAAACGTCAGGCCGGTTCAGGCGAGGTGTTCGCCGGTTGTCGAGGGGAGTCTTCCGACTCCCAGATGAAAGTGTCTCTGTCGGTGCCGGCTCCCATGAAGGGCCAAGTTCCTTTTATCTGGGTGACACGTTCGGTGGGGTGCGGGAGCGGTTCTCCGCGTAAGTACGCTCCCAGGCAGGCAACGGCGTCCGCACACAAGAAGATCCGGTCCACGCGCTGCTCTTCCCACGACCTCGTGTCATCAGGTGGAGAGAGAGGCAGGTAGAGCGTGGTGACCCGTACACGCTCTCGCAGTTCGGCATGCGGTACACGCTGCATCAGAACCTGAACGGTAAGGATCCGCTCTTGAAGCGAACGCTTCGCGGCGCTGTCCTGCTCTCCAGAACGGCGTGCCCCATGCCAGATGGCGAGCAGATGCTCCAGGGCTTCCTCGGTCGCGGCGGTGGCACGGGCCTGAGCTTCAGACTCTCGCCGGTCTGCTGCCTGGCGTCGATGGTTGATGGTCGTGGACCAGATCGACAGTCCACCTCCGATTCCGGTACCGACCAAGCCGGAGACTGCCGCAACCCATACCGCTGCATCCATGAAGGTGATTGTGTCCGCAGGATGCTTTGGGCGGTAGATCCCTTGGCAGTGGAAGCACATCCCGCGCCCTCGCATGCGGGCCCGTTCCTCAGTGAGCCCCCAGCCCACGCGGGGGTATCTCAGCCATGGGCATGATCGACCACTGTGACTCCATGTCGTCCCTGCCCAACACACGCAGGGGTAGCTCGCACTCCGCCACCCCGCGAGGGGGTGTGCGTTGGTCGGCCCCGCCCCCCGCCAGCGCAGGGGTAGCTCGCATCATGCCGCTGCGAGGTCGTCCCGAGTGGACCCGAGATGTGCCGCGACGAGCTACCGCCTCCCGCGCCACCGCGGCATCGACTGTCGTCCCCGCCCACGCACGGGTAGCTCGTTCGTCCCTGTCGTCGTCCACCACCGCCCCCGGTCGTCCCCGCCCACGCAGGGGTAGCTCGCTGAGGTGACCCGCGCCGACGACGGATGGCAGGTCGTCCCCGCCCACGCGGGGGTAGCTCGCCCCGACGCGGACCCGTCCGTCGGCCCCGTGATGGGCTCGAGGAAGCCGATAGTGCAGCCGTGGCGGGGTGGACGTGGTCGCACATGCAGGTGCATCGCTTGTGGTCGACTTCCCAGGGCCCCGCCTGCGGCATCGGCGGTGGCGGTGTCCTGCTCTTCGTCGTCGTTGACCTGGGTGCCTGCCCGCCGGAGCAGGGGCTCCCAGATGGGAGTCGTTGGTGTAGGCGTGGGTGGCGGCGTGAGGTGGATCACGCATCGAGATCAAGTCAACTGGGCGCACTCACAGGGCGAATCAGATGAGCACGACTGTAGATTCTGTTCTGACTATTACCTGATTGCTTCCTGGGGGAAACTTGCGTCGTTCGCGCATGAAAATTCTGGCCTCGGTTTGCGCCGTGACTACCGTGTTCGCTGTTCTCGGTATTGCCCCCGTGGCGAGTGCTGCCGCGCCGACCCAAGAGTGCAGCCTTCTCTACAATGCTCGTATCACCTTCTGGGCTATGACGTGCAGTCAGCCGGGCGAGCCGATGATCGGGGGGTTCGCTGCATGGCGAAACGTTCCGATTGCTTTCGATCAGGTCGACACGGGGTCAGCAACTGTCAAGGCAGCTAACTATGTGCGCCTCATGCCTAACACGGCGACTAGTTCGTTCTCTCCAAATATTGAGATCGGCCTTTATGCAGAGAAGACCGGGAAGACCACGCACACGTACGGGCCGCGGTGGATGGAGCAGGCGGCTGGTGGCGGTCGCCTGAAGGCCATCACGGCCGGAGTTAACCCGAACAAGCCGGATGGTCGTAACCATACCTATATGACGCTCCGTCAGGATACGGGAGATCAGTGGGACATTCTTTACGACTTCAACAAAGTTGGTTCCACTGCAAATCAATTGAAGGTGATCGGTGGCAACACCAATCGCATCGACGTCGGCCTTGAGGTTACTGGGCAGACATTCATAGATGTTCCTTCGATCGGGAACCGACTGCAATTCATGACGGGGAACAAGGTGTGGCAGAAGGTGGTGACTGCCAATGTGGCTAGATCCGTCACTCTGCCTGGATGTAGCACAACCCAGAAGCCGCCAAACTGCTTCACTGTCAGGCTCACTGATAGCAGCGAGTTCACCCAATGGAGCGTGAGTAAACCGCGCCGGCAGGCTGCTGCCGTGGCTTCGCCAGGGATGACAACAACTCCGTCCCTGCACGGACCATCAATTCACGGAGCTACTCTTCCCTCCACATTCAATGGCGTGGATCAGCACGCTTTACAGGCTTGCATGGAGACTGATCCCGATAGTTGCCTGACCACCGTACCTGGCTTGTCGGAGTGTGTGGTCACCGTACGGATTTGCAACGCCGCTGCATTGCCTTCCGGCGGTAGTTCCGAGGGCGACTCAGCCCGTGCAGATATATCGTCCGCCGACATACGAACTCGAGCCGCCACCGCCTTCGACGTACCCGGGAACACTCTGTCTGTCGAATCGCCTACTTCACCCGCCCGGGCGGGCGCGCGACACTCAGAAGGCACGAAGAGTACTGACGGAACCTGGACAGTTTCCTCCACTAGCCCTACCCCTGGACTGCAACACACCGGCCGCCTCTTCGACGGATTGGTCGCCCGCTACTGTGCATACACAGGTGCCCTGCTAGAAGCATGTTGGGGCGAACCCTGCAACACTCCGTGACAAGTCACGTGCCACAGTTTCCCGTCCTCTCATCGCACTTACTCGGAGACCATTGGTGAGCGTACACACTGCACTCAAACGCCTCGTGCGTGGCGCCGCTGCCACAGCAGCTCTGGCGTTGCTTACCCCGACCACCACCGCCGCCAACTTCACCTCAACCATGAGAAATTCGACTCCCGAGGCCGGGGCGTTCGTAGATGCTGCATCCCTGCCCGCCAATGAGCTGCGAGGCTTCAACCACCCCATCTCGTACGCCGACTACGCTCGACAGCAAGGCGCGAAGCCCGTAGCGCGGCAGACAATGAGTAATCCCGTTCCCGCCAATGATCAGAATCTCTTGCGGCAGCAGTGCGCTACACACGCGGAGCGGGCAAAGACCGCGCGGGGGTGGATCAAATCTCGATTCGAGAGTTGCCAAAAGCGTCCGTTTGATCTGGTCTTACGTGATAAGCGGGGCACTACCACGATCGGCCGCCTCTGGTTCGATCAATGGGTTCTCGGCTTCACCCATGATGGAGATCGCCGCGTCGACTACATCGCCAGTATCGAGAACATAGTCGTCCAACCCGAACCGCACGAGGACGCCACCAAGTGGCGCATCGGGCAGCACTTCCGTGAGAGCACCAACGCTTCGGAAAGCGACGCGGATGCCACGGTAACTGCACCACAGGCCACGGAACGCGATGAACTTCTCGGAGTGTGGGACGGTGCGCCTAAATGGACCCTTACCTACACCTCACCACACAAGGGGCCTCTGTACCGCCAGGGAAATTACCAACGCGTCTTTTCGACCATTTCGATGGACCTAAGCGTCAGTTCCCCCAACTCCTCCCCTTATGAAGGCGGTAGCGCCACTTACACCTCCAGTGTTCGCTATGACTACGCTGGTCATGTGGCGGGTAAACATAGAGGAACGGTCTTCACGGAAGCCCGAGTGGAGCTCGTCCTGAACCAGAATGATCCGCTAGTAGACGAAAGCGCACTTCATATTTACGATGCCCTGAATCGTCCCGAACGCACCTTCCCATCCTGGCCGGGAAAGACGATCCCAGGTCTCACGACGCCGCTTCATCGGATGATTGATGAGGTCAAGAAGAAAGACAACCGTGAAAAATCCATCAAAGAATGCAAGAAAGTCTGGGGGAATTACGAAGGGAGCCGCCTGGAGTGTGATGAGTATCCTTTTGCTACCACCCACGAAGGCTCCACGAGCGGAGGCGAACGATTTTCCGTCCGCCTGATTAGCGGCATGGATAATCGCAAGAGCGGAAATGCTCTTAATTTGACGTACACCAACAATAGAGTGCTAGATAAAGACCCATTTTATGTGAAGATAATCAATGAATAGAGAGGTCTCATTCCCGTGACACTGCTCGCCGAACACGCGCTGAAGGCCACTCCCGGCCGCGGTGTTCTACAGGTGTACGACGTTGAAGCCTACGAAGGCGATGAAGCGGCCCTGGATGCTGCGGAGGTACAGGTTGTCGCCGGCAACGGCTACCACTTGTACCTTCTCAGCCTGCAACCAGACATGGCCGTCCAAGTTGTCATCCGTGTCTGGGACACACCACCTTCGCCACCCGCTGACGCCGAAGGCCACGTCAACATCAGTCTCGAATCAGCGACGGGCATCCTCGTCATCGGTCAACTTGACTCCGGGCCAGCAGGCGACATCAGCCTGCCCCGACCAGGTGTCTACGACGGCCACGCTTGGTGGCAGAACCGAGAAGCGGCAGCCGAGTACTATGCCTCCACACTCCAAAACGTCACGGACGACACTCCCGACGGCTACCTTGTTCAAGCGTGGGAGGAGTGCCCGGTCGTTGAACGCTACGTCCTCGACCTTGCCTACATCCGGGAACCGGAACCCGTCAACGACCCCATCCAGTAGGGATGAGGGACGGCAGAGCCTCCCGCTGGTGGTCCTCTGTAGGCGCCATGTCGCGTAAGGCGATGACCACATCTTCCCGCATATCCACCGGGTGAGGTCGCAGCTGCTCGTAGTAACTACCAGCCCGTCCTATTAATCCGAAACGCTTTGATTTAGGGCTCGTTGATGGTGTGACTACCCTGGTAGGGATGTGCGGGTCTGGGCGCCGGACGCGTAGGCGGCTGTGCGGTTGCTGGCGGTGTCGGCGCTAATGGAGAGGCAAGGTTGAGTTGTGGGCCGCCTGTTCAAAGCGTCGGTGAAGACCGTGAACAACAGTATGTAAAACAAAGCGTCGTGAAAGACGAAGAGCTACCCCCCCGCCAGCGCGGGGGTAGCTCGGCGTTGCGGGGGTTCGGCCTGGGTCCCCTGTTGTCGGCCCCGCCCACGCAGGGGTAGCTCCATGGTTTCTCCCTTGTGTCCGTGTACTGGTGGGTCGTCCCCGCCCACGCAGGGGTAGCTCGTACGCGCTCCTGCTCCGCATGGTCACCCGCCTGTCGTCCCCGCCCACGCAGGGGTAGCTCGCGGGTAGGGAGGTTGAGGGGATCGGTCGTATGGTCGTCCCCGCCAGCGCGGGTAGTTCGGGGAGCCAGTCGCAGTGCGCACGCTCCCACTTGGTGGGTGTATAGGGTGTGCCCCGCTGCGGACATGGAGTGCCGGATGCGTGCGTCGAAGGGCTGCCCATCTCGGATGGTCTGGCTTCAGCGGACGCAGATCACGTGCGCACCCCCACGGCGATCGTGTTAGACCCGCCGAGTGTGGACAGCGCTCGCAGGATGATCGCGAGGCGCCGCTCACCCAGGTGTTCCAGCGGCCACAGGGGCACTTGCCGTGGGAACGCGATCGCCACGACGAAGTCGAGGAACGCCCGCTCGCTCGTGTCGAGGACGAGGGCCTTGCGGTACTGGTCCTCGAACCGGGTCCACTCGCAGTACACCCGCATCCCCGTGTCGACCAGGAGCAGGGCACGAACATCCGCTCGGGCCAGGACGGCGTCCTCCTGGACGAGCGCGGTGACCGCGGCCCGCATCGAGTGGTCCACCTCCGCGGCCCACTCCACCAGCCGGTCGGTCAGCAACTCGGGCGGAGTCGTCTCCGGCTCGGGCTCGAAAACGACGACGGCCGCCGGTTCCTCGCTCATGCCGCCGCCCCTCGCTGGAGGACGTCCGACAGCCGCAGCGCGACAACCGCACGCACGCGGCCGAGGTCGACGAGAGCGGGGGCTCCCTGGGCTACCGCGAGGGACGGCAGCACGAGTCCCGCCCCGTCGAGGGCCTGCCGCAGGAACTCGACGCCGGGAAACGGGACGACGGTGACATCGAGGGCTGGTCTGGTAGCCATAGGCGGACGGTAGAAGCGCAGGGTTTCTCGCCGCATCCCCAGTTTCACGAAGTCTCTTGACTCATCGGCAGAGTTGCGCAAGGTTTCCCATGCGTGTCAATCCCTGTGCGTGTCAAGAGCGTTGACCTCGGAAAGGCTGGGAGCCACATCGCTCATCACACCGGAGGACCTATGCGACGACTGCGCTTCAACGGCACCGGCTCCGGCGGGGGCGGTTGCCCGGGCGTACACGAAGACCTCGACAGTGGGGAGGTCGTCGTCCACGGGGCACAGGTCACGGACCCCGCCGACCTCAAGCAGCTCCAGCATTTCGATGACGGTGAGGTCGCCGTGATCGTCCCCCGCAACACTCTGGTCGACTTCGGCCCCCGCGACGAGACGCCCCAGATCATCAACGCCGATGACGAGTTCGATCGGCTGTTCACGGCGTTCAACCACACAGCGTGGCGCCTGGAGACGCGGCGCCGCTACGCCAGCGACGAAGCCTGCGCAACGTGGCAGCAGCACATCGCCGGGGAACCCATCGACTGGGACTACGACGACGCATGGTGCCGCAATGTTCGGCAGCAGACAGAGGCTGGCAAGCGGATCGAACGCGTGCGGCTCGTAGACACCCCCGCCACCTCGGGGCAGCGGTACCTGCACAGCAACGCTGTCAGGAACAACAGCGTCGGCGAGGACATCCGCAACCTGACCCGAACCAACGCCCAGCACCTACACCTGCCCAACGAGGACTTCTGGCTGTTCGACTCGCGGCTCGTCGCCCGCCTCGTGTTCGATGCAGACGACAACCTGACTGGCGCCGAGCTGATCACGGAGCCGGCCGCGGTCAACCGCTACTGCCAAGTGCGCGATGCGGCCTGGCACCATGCTGTCCCATCCAGCAAGTTCAAGCTCGACTAGCGACGAGGCCCGGTGAGCACCGACTACCAGCAAGCACGCGCAGCCCTGGGACACAGGCTCCGGGAGCTCAGACTGACTTGCCCTGATGGTCGGCTCACCGGGCAACAACTCGCCACCCGCCTCGGTGGTACCTGGACCAAGTCCAAGGTCAGCAAACTAGAGAACGGCAAGCAGACTGCCGATGCTGGCGACCTCCGGGCGTGGGCGAGCGCAACCGGGCAGCCCGAGGCGTACGACGGGCTGCTCGCGCAACTGCGGGGCTTCGAGTCGCACATCAGGTCGTGGCGCCGGCAACTGTCCTCAGGTCACCGCCCGGTGCAGGAGGCGATCACCGCCGAGCACGACCAGACGCGGGTGCTGACCATCTGGGAGAGCACCCTCGTCCCCGGAATGCTTCAGACCGCCGACTACGCCCGCCACGTGCTCACTCGGCACGCCACCCTGATGCAGTCGCCACAGGACACCGAGGACGCGGTGCGCGCCCGTATCCGCCGGCAGGAGGGCTTGTACGAGCCGGGGAGACGGTACCGGATCTTGATGTGGGAGGGAGCGATGCGCGCCCTGGTGTGCCCTCCCACGGTCCTTGCGGCACAGCTCGACCGGCTGGCCGCGGTCATTGGCCTGGACACGCTGGAGCTGGGTGTCGTCCCCTTTGCGGCCTCTTTGAAGATCTACCCGGGGGGCGGCTTCTGGGTCTACGACGAGCGGCGAGTCGTGGTGGAGGACTGGCACGCCGAGCTGTGGCTCGACGACGCTGCCAGCGTCGCCCTGTACCTCCGCACCTGGAACACCCTGGAGGCGTCCGCGGTGTACGGAGCCGACGCGCAGAACGTGATCCACGGGGCGCGGCAGGCGCTGACCTGACCGGCTAGCTGACCCGGGCTGCGCCCTGGCCTTCCCTCGGAGGGCCAGGGCTGCGGGCAGCACCCGGGGAGAGCGAGCCGCGATGCGGCACACCCGCTACAACGGCGACGGTCGTCTGGCGAAGCCGAGACCGCGGGCCGTCCGAACGGTACCCCGCGACGCGCTACCGCCTCCTCACGAGTGCGGCATCAACTCAGCGCTCGCCAAACCTGGACGGAAGCCCGATGCTGCGGTACCAACGACTTCAACCCACACAAGCCCGGCCGTGAAGCATGTAAAGGCAAACACCATGATCACGCCACAAACCCGCAGGTCACCAAGTGTCGGCCCCGCCAGCGCGGGGGTAGCTCCCGTCCGGTGCTCGCCCACGCCCTGACCGCCACGTCGGCCCCGCCAGCGCGGGGGTAGCTCCTATGCAACGGTGCGTCCAGCGGCTACCTGTGCGTCGGCCCCGCCAGCGCGGGGGTAGCTCGAGACCCGCCGCCGGGGCCCGCACTGGTTCACGGTCGGCCCCGCCAGCGCGGGGGTAGCTCCTTCAGGGGAGACCCCGCACGATGTTCCAGCCCGTCGGCCCCGCCAGCGCGGGGGTAGCTCCACCGACTGATCGCCCGCACCATCACCGTGACCGTCGGCCCCGTCAGCGCGGGGGTTGCTCGGTGGGGGAGCGGCGGCCGATCTGTTGTTGTGGTCGTTGCCTTGGCCGAGGCAGGGGAGTTCGCTGATCTGTGGTGGCAGAGGTGGAGCGACGGCAGGTGTGACGACCGGCTGCTGCTCGGCGTTGTGAATGTCGAACGGTCCCCGCGCGGTGGGTGCTCCAGGGGACGCGGTGGGCCGGGGTCGGTAGGCGTACGAGGTCGACGAGAGGAGTGGCGCTCGTTGGGCAGGCCGCGTCGAGGCTTGAGCCCGTCGAAGCCGTAGCCGCACGCGTGCTGACGGACCCACGGATCTGGTCGTCATTGCCCGCAGCCCGTCCGATCGCCACGTCTGCTTCCACCGTCAACGATGCCTACCAGGTGCCGTTCGTTCTGGAGAACCTGATCCGTGAGTCAGTACTCCACTGGGCGCCCACGACAGCTGTGTGGCGAAGCGCCGACCGCAGGCCGCCCGAACAATGCGCCGCGACGAGCTACCGCCCCTCGCGCTGCCGCAGCCGACTCAGCGTCCAGCCACACCCGGGCAGACGCCCAACACATCGGCGCCAACGCCACACCGAGCAGGAACAGTAGAGTGGGATGGAACCCCGACCCGCACAGAACCGGCCGTGAAGCATGTTAAGCAAAACACCATGATCACGCCACAAACCCACAGGTCACGAAGCGTCGTCCCCGCCCACGCAGGGGTAGCTCGTCGAGGAACAACTCCGGCGGCTGGAGGCCGAGGTCGTCCCCGCCCACGCAGGGGTAGCTCCTCGACGACGGCGAGTCCGAGCGCGGCCTGCGCGTCGTCCCCGCCCACGCAGGGGTAGCTCGTCCCACAACCCTCTGAGTCACCCTCTGAGTCAGTCGTCCCCGCCCACGCAGGGGTAGCTCTCATCTGCCGGGGGTCTGCCGGGTCGTCCCCGCCCACGCAGGGGTAGCTCGGAGTCCTTCTCCATCTGGCGGAACGGCACGCCGTCGTCCCCGCCCACGCAGGGGTAGCTCCAGCCCCGAGGGCATCAAGGCCCGCCTAGCGGCGTCGTCCCCGCCCACGCAGGGGAGTTCGTTGGTCTGCTGCGGCAAAGGGGGGCGGCGGCGTCAGGTGTGTGACGAGCGGGTGCCGCTCGACGTGGGTCGAGGACGTCAGCGCCGAGTGAAAGCAGTCCGCGCCGACAGGGCCGCCGCGGTACAGGCCCGTGCCGAAGCTGTGGCCGCGCTACCAGCCCGCCAATGCCCCAGCCGGTCACCCCGATGGCAATGCCCGCGCCGCGCCCGGTCAAAGCGCCTGACCCATCGGCGCCAACACAGCACCGAGTAGGAACAGTAGAGTGCGATAGACCCTCAACCCACACAGGCCCAGCCCTGAAGCATGTAAAGCAAAACACCATGATCACGCCACAAACCCACAGGTCACCAAGTGTCCGCCCCGCCAGCGCGGGGGTAGCTCGTCGTCAGCGGGGGCACTTGTAGTGCCCCAAACGTCCGCCCCGCCAGCGCGGGGGTAGCTCCCACCAGACCCGCAGACACGCCATGCAGACTCGGTCCGCCCCGCCAGCGCGGGGGTAGCTCCTCGATGCTGTTGGCGTCGACCAGCGATTGCTCGTCCGCCCCGCCCATGCGGGGGTAGCTCCGCCTACCTCCGCGACGCCGCCGCCGACGCCCGGTCCGCCCCGCCCACGCGGGGGTAGCTCGATCGGACGCACCTCCGGGAACATGCTGACCCGGCCCGCACCGGTCGGCCAGGTGCTTGTCGTCCCTGCCCACGCAGGGGTAGCTCGAGGCCCTGCGCCGCGCCCGCCGCGAACCGCTCGTCGTCCCCGCCCACGCAGGGGAGTTCGTTGGTCTGCTGCGGCAAAGGGGGGCGGCGGCGTCAGGTGTGTGACGAGGGGGTGCCGCTCGACGTGGGTCAAGGACGTCAGCGCCGAGCGAAAGAGGCGGCACAGTCCGGGTGCTGCCACAGCGCTCGGCGCCACCGCCCCCACAACGCTGAGACCGGATGACGCGGCAGGACGGCGATCATGCGGCGACGCGAAGCTCCTTGTGGGTGACGGAGACGCCCTCCAGCCAGGCCGGCGGGACGGTTCCGTAGGGACGGATGCAGGGGTCAGTGTTCGGTGAGGTCCCGGACGTCCCAGCCCGCGTCGATCATTACCTTCGCGTATCGCTGGCTGCGGTCTCGGTGGGCGGCGAGCACCAGCAGGTGAGTGGGGCGTGTCGCCCCGACAAAGACGAGCTGCACAGCGGCCCGGATGCTCTTCAGCTCCCGCTGGGGGTCGCTCCCCTCCGCGACCATGCGTAGCGCCTCGGTCACGTCGAACTTCTTACCGGTCTTCTCAAGGCACTCCAGGATCAGCGTCGCCGCGTGGGTCTCGCCCTTCGCGCTCTGGATGGTCCCGGGTACGGAGCGCACCGCCGGCACTGCGGCGGAGTCCCTGGGGACGCCGCCCACTGCTGCGGCAACCTCGGCTGCGGGGGTGAACTCCAGGCCGACGGTCTTCAGCGGCCGGTCGGCGAGCAGCTCCATCTGAACGTTGAGCTGCTCGGCGATCATGCCCCAAGTTGCCTCGCTGAACGTGGATCCATGGGTGAGGAGTTCGCGCAGCAGGATCCGTACCTTGCCGCCGGAAGTCACCGCAGACCTCTCAAGGCGGCCCAGCGCCGGTAACGCTTCGCCGGTCAGGGGCGCAAAGGACGCGCGCAGGGCATTCCACAACTCGGTGGCCGCTTCGTGGCTGTTTGCGCCGGACCTCCACTGGGTCCCTGCCGCGCGGGCCGTGTCGATCAGGATGCGGTGTGCCATCGGGCGGCCCGGCGGGGTGTAGCCGGGCACGTAGCAGGAGATCGACTGTGGGTAAGCCTGGGAGCCTCCCCGGTCCTGCCGCGCGCCCAACACACGCGGGGGACGCCTGAGAAGGATGTCCTCGGGGACGATCGCGGCGGCCATGCGTTCGAAGGTCGGCACAACGTGGGTCGCCGTGGCCTCGTCGAACAGCAATACCGCCACCTGGCCGTCGGGACCGGCTCCGTGGACTTGCTGGGGACGACGGACGGCCAGGCGACTGGCCACTGCCGCGATCTGCGGTCCGAAGCGGCGACTGACTGGCAGCTCCGCGGCACCGGGCAGTGGGAACGAGGCAGGTCCGCTCACGGCGTCGGCGTCACTGTAGATGCCCTGATTGGTGTCGCCTACTCGCTGTACCACGGCGGGCGAGGAGGCGAAGATGAGGTCTAGCAGTTCGTGCTGGGTGACGCTAGTGTCCTGCATCTCGTCGAGGAGAACGAACGGGAAGCGCGCGGAGACGGCCGGGACGATGCCTGGGTGCTCGGCGAGGTACTGATGGGCGATGGCGTACATATCCTGGTAGCGGAAGACGCCTCGACGGGCCAGACTCCACTTGAGGTTGGACAGTTGCTTGCCGCTGGCCGTCTCGGCGCGAAAGGGGGGTTCCCTGGTCGCTCCGGTGACCACGAGCTCGCCGCCCTTGTAGGTGAACGTCGCTCCGCTAACGATGCCGGTGCCGTCGTGCTGGCGTTCCACGTAGCTGCGCAGCGTGGAGTAGTTGGGGTGCTGCAGGAGCCGGATTGCTGCGGTCTCGAAGGCCGCGTCGTCGATGGACCGGACCTCGACGCCCTTGGCCCGCACGGCCGGCAGCGCGAGGAAGGTGTGCACGAAGGACTGGATGGTGCCGATGAAGTGCGGGTAGCGCAGCAGGCTCCGCCCGGCGGCGAGGGAGGCCACCCGGTCAGCAATCTCATTCTTGGCCGTGTTGGTGTGGGACAGCACGCACACCCCGCACGTCACGGAGGTCCATGCGTCGGCCATGAGCGCGAGCTTGAGCCCGATCAATGTGGTCTTGCCCGACCCCGGGGCGGCCTGTAGGTCCTGTGTGGTCTCGCTCTGCAAGAAATCCCACTGCTCGGCGTCAAGCGGGTCAAGCCCGAGGAGCTTCACCATGGCCTCCACCTTGTGTGTGGCGAAGGCATCGGACAGGTAGGCGCCGGTCACAGGGCCGCCTCGCCGCACAGGTGCTTGAAGGCGTCGACCAGATAGGGCGGGACGTCGCCCTTTGTTACCGAGGTGGAAGCGAGGAGCTGCGCGGCGAACTGCGCGGTGATCGACTTGCTCGCGCTGTTGAGCTTGAGCGGTCTGTAGATAGCCAGAGCAGCCTGCTCGAGGGGGACCTTCTGACGCAGCCAGCGGTCGACGACCTTGTCGGCCCGTGCGATGACCTGATCGGTCTTGGCGGCGTCCGGCCAGGACCGTTCTGCGACGGATGCGAGCTTGACCGCGCGGTGCATCAGTCTGGCCATGGTCCAGGACGTGACGGCGAGGTCGTACTCCAGCGTCCACCAGTTCGACACAAATGTCTTCACCGGCCCGCCGTCGTCGCTGGCGAGGCCCGCAATGTGCGCGGCGATCTCCTGCTCCGTCATCTCGTCCCAGCACTTCAAGCTGCCGCGCATTTTCTCCGAGGTCCTGGCGGGGACGAGGTCGCGGTCGCGGATACAGGCAACGGGAACGGGTATCTGCTCGCCGGAGCGCTGGAAGACGCGGCTGTACCGGAACAGGCCGACGTGGCCGACGTTGACCACGCTGACGCCGTGCTTGTTGAAGGGCATGCCCAGGGCGGCGGCGAGAGCGGGCAGGAAGATCGCCTCGGCGTCGCCCTCGACCATCGCCAGGCCGCGGGCGAAGAACATGTTGGCCTTGGTGACGTCCAGAAACCGGGTCAGGAACGCGTAGTCCTCGCCGGTCAGGCGCGTGATTCCGCGCCGCAGCGGAAAGGTGCGGGCCCCGACGACTAGGGTCAGGCACTCGACCGGCGTCGACGAGGCGAGGTTGGGGCTGTGGGTGGTGAGGATGACCTGGACCGGGGCCCTGCCAGCTTCCTGCGGACCCTGGGCCTTGTCGCGGAGCAGGTCCATGATCCGGGTCTGGAGCTGAGGGTGGAGGTGCGCCTCGGGCTCCTCGATCAGCAAAAGGGGTGCCAGTTCGCTCTTGCCCAGCAGGAGGAGCTTCGCTGCCATGAACAAGGCATTGTTGTAGCCGAGCCCGCGGCGTGTCCACTCGTCGGACTCAGCGAAGAGGTTCAGTTCGAGCCGTTCCAGCGCACGGGCCAGCGTCGCGTCGGTTGCGACGCTGATCTTGGCGCGCAGGACGTCGTCGCCGATGGCGAACCGCTGCAGGTAAGCCGAGTTGATGTCCTGGCTCACATCAGAGACGGCATCGTTGCATCGGATGTCGTGCTCGGCGCGGCGCAGGATCCCCACCAGAGTGGACGGAGGGTCGTCACCCTCGGGGTCGTAGTCATCGATGCCCTGGTCCTTCATCGCCGGGTAGCCAGCGAGGATCTGGGACAGCCGTGATCCGCGGCCCGAGCGCAGTTCCGCCTCCGCGTCGCGAAGGGGGCGCAGGTAGGTGGCACGCAGGAGTTCGCGTGCGGCGCCGTCGAGGGCGGGGCCGTTGCCGTCCGGTCCGGTCCGGGTGGTGACCGAGATGCGGTTCCGGACCGGGTCCATCCGCTGGGCCTTGAACGTCACACAAAGCCAGGCGGCGCCGCCGCGGTCGTGGGTAAGCAATTCCAGGAAGACCGCCTGCTCCTCGGTCGACAGGGCGGTGAACCCGCACACAATGGTGAAGGTCTCCGCCCGCCCGTCCTTTCCGAGGTGGAAGTCGTCCTGGGAGACCCGGTAGTAGTCCGTCGCTGCGGTCTGCAGGCACAACCGGATCGCATCGATGATCGCCGTCTTCCCGCTGTCGTTCTCGCCGACTAGCACGTTCGTCCCGGCCGTGAACGACAGGTCCAGCGACGCGTCCGTCTCGCCCTCGCTCTGGGCCGCAGCTCCGAAGACCCGGAAGTTCTCGACCCGAAGATGCGCCAAGTACACAGATTCCCCCGCCGACGGGGCCGCGGCGCCCTCTTCTCCGGGAAGGAGTCCCCCGGGCTGGGCGGCCCGTGATCGATACTTGCGAGATCCTATGCTCTCCGAGGTCGCCGCACCGGGAATCCAGCAGATTGCGGGAGACAAGGGTCTCGGGCGCCTCGCAGGCCCGAACGGCCGTGCTCCTGCGGGCCACCGTGATGGCCTTGGCTGACCCGGCCGACCAGCGCGAGAATGAGGGCCCCACTCCCCGCAAGACCTCGCCCTGATCGCCGACATCGAGTCTAAGGGGGCATCTCAATTGGTCACCACGCCACCCGCGAGGGTGCGGCGCAGGCGCGAGAACTTGACCGTGATGTGAGACTTTCAGTATGGACATGGGGAGTGAGTCGCGGTGGGAGAAGGACGCGATGACGGTGGAGATCGTCTTCGCCCTGGTGACTGCTGCCGTGCTGGCGGGGTTGATTTTTACCCTTGCCTGGTCTTTCGCCCTGACCCTTGACCTCTCTGGATCGGCAGAGAGGCACGTCTTGGTGGGCGGCGCGCTGCTCGGAGCGGTAGCCGGAGTGTGGCGTCTTGTGCGGGTGCTGCTTCGGTTCGACAAACAGCGCCGCTTGGGCCGCTGACCACGGAATTTTCCATTAGGGCCGGTAGCCTCTCAGCGTGGGGATCGTTGAGCGGCTGGTGCCGGGTGAGCTGTGGGAGCTGTTCCAGCGGGTGGTTCCGGAGGCGCCATCACGACCGCAGGGAGGCGGCCGGCGCCGTCACGGCGACCGTGAGGTGCTGGCTGCGATCGTGTTCGTGGCGACTTCGGGCTGCACATGGCAGCAGTTGCCGGCGGCGTCCTTCGGATCGTCTGGCGCGACGGCCCACCGCAGGTTCACTGAGTGGACGAAGGCCAGAGTCTGGGCCAAGCTGCACCGCTTGGTCCTCGACGAACTCGGTGCACGTGGCGACCTGGACTGGTCGCGGTGTGCGATCGACTCGGTGAACATGCGTGCCCTGACAAGGGGGACCTGACAGGTCCGAATCCTGTTGACCGGGGCAAGTTCGGCTCGAAGATCCATCTGATCCCCGAACGGACCGGTCTGCCCCTGTCCGTCGGCATTTCGGGGGCCAACGTCCACGACAGCCAGGCGCTGATCCCGTGAGTGAAGGGCATACCCCCGATTCGGTCCCGCCGGGGACCCCGTCGGCGCAGGCCTAACAAGCTCCACGCCGACAATGGTTATGACTACCGTCATCTGCGGCAATGGCTGTCACGACGCGGCATCCAGCACCGCATCGCTCGCAAAGGCGTTGAGACCTCACAGCGACTCGGGCTGCACCGTTGGACCATCGAACGCACGATGGCCTGGCTCGCCGGCTGCCGCCGACTCCACCGCCGCTATGAGCGCAAGGCCGAGCACTTCCTCGCCTTCGCGAGCCTCGCGTGCACCCTCATCTGCTATCGCAGACTCGCCAAATGAGATGACTCGTTAACGCCAAGCCCTACCCGGACGCCTACCAACTGGCGGCAACGCGATTGGGGATCCCATCCCACCGCTGCGTCGTCGTCGAGGACGCCCCAGCGGGGATCGCCGCGGGCAAAGCGGCCGGCTGCACCGTCATCGCAATCACCAGCACCCACAAGGCCACACAACTGCCCGGAGCGGACGCCTACGTGTTCTCCCTCGCAGAACTCAGGGACCACCTCGCGCCTCTGATCACGGGCGGCCTATCCGCCGGGGACACATTCACCCCATCGGCTTGAAGACAGCGCGACGACCACGGCACGCAGTCCCAACGTCGTCCCCGCCCACACAGGGGTAGCTCCGGGGCCACGCCGTGCTCAGGGCCGCGCCGTCGGTCGGCCCCGCCAGCGCGGGGGTTGCTCGGTGGGGGAGCGGCGGCCGATCTGTTGTTGTGGTCGTTGCCTTGGCCGAGGCAGGGGAGTTCGCTGGTCTGTGGTGGCAGAGGTGGAGCGACGGTAGGTGTGACGACCGGCTGCTGCTCGGCGTTGTGGACGTCGGACGGTCCCCGCGCGGTGGGTGCTCCAGGGGACGCGGTGGGCCGGGGTCGGTAGGACGCCCAACACATCGGCGCCAACGCCACACCGAGCAGGGACAGTAGAGTGGGATGGAACCCCGGCCCACACAGAACCGGCCGTGAAGCATGTAAAGCAAAACACCATGATCACGTTACAAAACCGCAGGTCACGAAGTGTCGTCCCCGCCCACGCAGGGGTAGCTCGTTCCGGATGGTGCGCCAATGGCCGCCTCCGCTGTCGTCCCCGCCCACGCAGGGGTAGCTCGTTGATCTGTGCCGCGGCTGACATCGTCTCCCCGTCGTCCCCGCCCACGCAGGGGTAGCTCCCGGTGCAGCCGGTAGGCCAGCTCCGGCGCCCCGTCGTCCCCGCCCACGCAGGGGTAGCTCCCTGCCCTCCCGGGAATCCACCAAGGAGGAAAGGTCGTCCCCGCCCACGCAGGGGTAGCTCGAGCGAGCGTGGACATGAGATCCCCCTAGATCGGTCGTCCCCGCCCACGCAGGGGTAGCTCACACCGCACCGGCGCCCTGGGCAGTCTCCACAGGTCGTCCCCGCCCACGCAGGGGTAGCTCCCGGACCGGGTCGCGGACCCCACGAAAGCCCGCGTCGTCCCCGCCCACGCGGGAGTAGTTCCGGCCCGGCGGCGCCTGCTCCGGCTCGGCCGGGGCCTCGGGCGCGGCGGCGGGTAGGGATGACGGCGGCGGCCATACCGCTGCCGGAGGACGGGGAGGAGTGGTCGTGACGGTGGCGTGGGAGGGGTGCGGGTGCAGGGAGGGTGGCCTCCTGCACATGGCGTGGGAGGCGGAGTGGGCGGCGGCGGCCCGCGGCCACGACACGGCCGGGGAGGCGACGGCGGTCGGCCTCCGGCTGGAGCAGCACCTGGCGGTCGTGCACCCGGGGCTGGTGCCGGGTGCGGTGGCGGGGTGCGAGGAGTGCGCGCGGTGGGTGGAGGACGCGGCGGACGGGTGGGAGGTGTGGCGGGCGGCGGAGCCGACGTCCCGTCTGACGTGGGCCCCGTACCCGGGGCTGGGCCCGTTCCTGGCGGCGTGTCACCGGGCCGGGCACAGGTTCCGCGCGGCGGGTGGCCCTGGCCCCGGCTCCATCTGACCCGCACCCGCCTGGCCAGCCACCGCGAGACCCGTCCGTCCCGCCCACGCGGGGGTAGCTCGGCACCGACCGGGGTGCGGGTGGGCACGGTGAAGTCGTCCCCGCCCACACAGGGGTAGCTCGGTTCCGCGCCACAGCCGGATGTCGTCCCAGCCGTCGTCCCCGCCCACGCAGGGGTTGCTCGTTCCTCGGGCAGGTGCGTCCGGTCAGGCTCCTCGCCAAGTTCGACTACGACCTTCTTGGGTCGATCGACCAGTCGGCCCCGCCAGCGCGGGGGTAGCTCTCCAGCCACCAGGAGCAGCCCGTGGCCTCGCCCGTCGTCCCGCCCACGCAGGGGTAAGTTCCGATGGCTTGTCGGATCTGCTGCGCGAGACGCTCGCTGTCCAGCGCATGGTCAACGTCCTGCGGATCAGCGACGCGGCTGGTGCCTACACCTCGGAGGCGAAACGGGGGTACCTCATCCGCCGGGTCGCACTCGACGAGCGGCACGTTGCGGTCGTCGACCGCACCTGCTGTGAACCTTGCCGAAGCGGCGGCCCATTGCCAGTCAGACGGCGGTCAAGCTGCAGAAGCATGATGCTCTCCACGGCAGCACCTCCAGTTCCATGCCTGCGACCGATCCGGCCTGGACGATCTTCCGGGCGGATGGGTAAGTCCGTCCGGAGCTCGTCGCGGGGTCTGCGCGGTGCGGTAGCCAACAGTGCCGGATGAGGGGGGAGACGGTTCCCAGTCGTCTCCCCCCTCATTCATGTCGGGGATAGCGGTGCTCCGTTCCCTTGGCCCAGCGTTCAGGATGAGGAGGCAATTCCATCAGAGCTTGTGGCCGGCGGAAGGGCGGCTGTCAGCCGGTCACGGAAGTCGCGGACCGCAGGGAGCGTCTTGTGAGATCCCATGCGACGTGCCAGGCCGTTCAGGGTGCCCACCGAACGATGAGAGCTGATCGTTTCGGTGAGGTCCAGTGCCTGCCCGGCGGTTGAGCACGCGCCGTCGATTTCGCCTTGGCTCCATTGGGCGTCTGCCCGGCGGGCGAGGAAGAGCGCCTGTGTGCGGACACGGTCGGCCGGGAAGAGCGCGGCCCCTTCGGTGAAGGCCCGTTCGGCTCGGTCGGGGTGGCCCAGATCGAGATGGGTGGAGGCCAGGGCCCCCAAATGTTCGGCTTGGTCGAACCAGTACACCCACTCGGGGTCTGCCTCCTGCCCTGTGGCGTCCACCAGGTCGGCCGAGCGGTCGAGATCGGTGTAGGCGAGTGGGTCGTGCTGCTTCGCGCGGGCGCGGGCGCGGCGGGAGAGCAGCATGGCTTCGACGCGGGGGGTGGTGCGGCCTCGGGCTGCGGCGAGTGCGGCGGTTGTCATGGTTTCCGCGTCGGCGGCTCTGTCGACGCTGCTGGCGGCGATGGACCAGAACGCGAGGACGTGGGAGCCGAGGACTGGGTCGGAGGCGGCGTGCGTGGCTTGTAGGGCGGCTTGGAAGGTGGCGTCGTCGCAGGTGCCGTGGATGTCGAACGCGGCCCAGGCGTGCATTCGTGTGAGGTCGGCTGCCGCGGCGTGGAGGCGGGCGCCGTGTGCGTTGGTGTACGTGCGGTCCTTGAGGAGTTGGATGGTCATCCGGAGGCTGAGGGCCGTCTCTGTGAGAACTTGGCCGCCGCCGTCCTCGTCGTCGGCCCGGCGCAGGCGGCGGACTCGGTCTTCGATGTGGCCGACCGCAGCCGCGCCGAGCCGCTTGCCGTGGGCGAGTTGACCGGCGGCGGCCGGATCGGCGGTGAGCCATGTCCAGAGCGACGTGGTGAGGGCGCCCCCGGTCAATTGGACGAAGTGCCGGCGGTGCAGTTGTTCCATGGTGTCCCTCCAGGGCACGTCTTCCAGAGCCCGGATGGCGCCCGACGCGTCCCAAGGGTGGTCAGGGGGCTGCTGGAGCGGGTCTAGGGCGAGCCAGTGCGGCCATGGGAACCGGGGCACGGCCTCACCGGCGATGCCCAGCAGTTCGGCGATCAGGCGCTGGGTGGGTCCGTCCGGGGTACGGCCCGCGATCCAGCGGTAGACGCGGTCCTTCCCGGTGCCCAGGGGCATGCCGCGTTGCTCGGATAACGCACGGAGCCTGCGGGCGCATTCGGGTGGATTCCAGCCCCGGGCGTCGAGGGCCCGAGCTAGCGGGTGCATCGGTCGTACGCCTCCGGACAGAAAGAAAAATGGGGACGCGAAGTGCCGAACAGAACGACGGTAGCCGCCGGGTGGCCGTAGGGGAACCACCGGCCGGGGTGCTCTGTGGGTGCTCCACAGCGCATCCCGGAGCACCCGCCCCGGACCTGTCCCACACAGGCCCGGTGCCCGAGGGTGAGTGCACTGCCCGCCCCGCACCGACCCGGTCCGACGCCGGGAGTCTCCGGTGCGCAGCGGATGAGTTCGAGGAGGTACTCGATGAAGAAGGAGAACGAGGGTCAGGGGTACGAGCCGCCTGTGGTGGAGGAGGTCGGCACCGTGACCGAGGCCACCCTCGGCGCCAACAAGAAGGACGGCCAGGACGACACCGAGTACTGGCACTGACCGTACCGGTGGCGGTGGCCGCTGGGCGGTGACCGGTTCTGAAGCCCGCGCCCGGAGCCGCCAGACGACCGGCGGCTCCGGGCGCTCCTCTTCCCCGCCTGTTCTCCCCGCCGAAACTCCCCCGGTCATGGCCCTTGGTGGGGCAGGGCACTCACCATCACGTTCGAGAGGACATCCGTGCACACCCTCACCGACAACCACGCCTTGGAGGCGGCCCCGCTCACGGTCGACCGCCGGTTCCCGGCCTTCGCGACCGATGTGTCGGAGAAGAGCCGTCAGACGCTCCTCGCGATCGCCGAGGGCCTGACGGGCGAACCTCTCGCTGTTCGGCTCGGTATCTCCCGCAACACGATCCAGGACCGTATCCGCAGGCTCCGACTGGTGCTCGGATGCCCGGCGCCCTTCCCACTGAGTGAACTGGTGGCGCGCGGCTACGAGACCGGGGCGGTACCGCCGCCCGCCCGCACGACGGAGGAGGCCCCCGGCCTAGGCCGCAAGGAGGCGGCCCTTGTACCGCATGCCGCTGCCGGGCTGAGCTTCGTCGTGATGGCTGAGCGCACCGGCATCCCGCTTCCAGTGGTACGAACCACTATCTACGCCCTCCGTGAGCGGACCGGCGCCGTGAACGCTCCTCATCTGGTGACTCGCCTTCGTGAGCTGGGACTCGTCACTCCTGCTGTCGACCGGAAGGTGTGACCGTGATGGCCGGCCCTCGTTTTGTCGCTGGGGTGTTCACGGATCGCCCGGGGATCGTCCCGGGCGGGCCCAGGCCGGTGGCCGGGCACACGATTCTGGATCGGCCCGGGGCGCGGGCGTGGGCGGTGGGCCACACGGTGGCGGAGACGCCGCGCCCGGTTCGCGGACCGCAGGGGGATGCCCAGTTGGTGACGGCCGGAGCCTGCTTCGCCGACGCCGAGGAGCGCCGGGCCGCCCTGGGGGCGGCTTGCACCGGCCCGCTCGGTCCGGTTACCCGGCTGCCGGGTTCGTACCTCGCCTTGGTGTGGCGGGAGGGCGTCCTCACCGTGGTCGGTGACCGTGCCGGGGTGGTGCCCGTGTACTGGACACGACAGGAGGGTGCCGTCTGGTGGGCAACCGCCGGTGCGCCGCTCGCCGCCCTCATTGGTACCGGCCCGCGGCTGCCGCTGCTGTTGGCGGACCTGACGCTGACCGGCGTGGACATCACCCAGGGCGATGCCCACTACGACGGCGTACGACGTGTTCCCCCCGGCCACGCCCTCGTTCTCAGCGCGGGGGCCGCCCCACGCACCCAGGACACCACCGCGGCCCCGGCCCTTACTTCAGGCGAAGGCGCCCAGCGCCTACGGACCGCGCTCACCACCGCGGTCGGCAGGCGTACCCAGGGCGGCACGATCACCGCCGACCTCTCCGGAGGCGTCGACAGCAGCACCATCACCTGCCTCGCCGCCCGAAAGCGCCCGGTGTTGGCCGTCACCTACACCGACGTTCACCTTGCCGAGGACGACGACCTCTACTACGCCCGCCGGGTCGCGGCCGACGTCGACGGCATCACCCACCAGGTCATCGACGCCCAGCAGGAAGGGGTGGCGCAGTTCGATGGCCTGGAGGACCCTGACGTACTGCCGTTCACCGACATCCCCTCCCTCGCCCTGGGTGTGCTCGCCATCAAACGGGCCCAGCTCGCCCCGGTGGCCGCCGCCGGATCGACCGCGCACCTGACCGGCCGGGGTGGGGACAACGTCCTCACCGCCGCCCACTCCCACCCCGCCGACCAGTTCCTCGCCGGACACCGGCGAGACGCCCTACACGCCGCCACCGAGTACGCCCGCGCGCACCACGTCGCCCCGTGGCAGGTGTGGCGGCAACTCATACGCACGGTGGGCACCTCCTACCCGCGGGCACTGGAGCGCCTGGCCGCCACGGTCGGCGGCGCGGCCCCGTTGATGGTCCGGCGTTCGGCCCGGTGGGAGGACCTGGCCTGGTGCTCACTGACCGCCGCCGCCCAATGGCTCACCCCTGCCGGCCGCCGGGCAGTCGCCGAACTGATCGAGGCACGCGCCCAGGCCGCGAACCCGGCAGCCGCCCCGGCCGCCCTTCACGACCGGTTGGACCTGGAGTTCATGGCGGGCAGCCACGCAATGTATGACGCCATCGCCCGCCAGGAACGAGGCGTCGCCGTGCACGCCCCGTTCCTGGACACGGCGGTCGTTGACGCCTGCCACGCGGTTCCGGGCTTCCGGCGTGTCGAGAGCGGGGTCTACAAGCCCTTGGCGCGGGCGGGGTTCGCCGGGCTGGTGCCCGATTTCGTGTTGCGCCGTCAGACGAAGACCGCGTTCACGACCAGCCTGTATTCCGGGCTTGCCGCGAACGCCGCCACCCTGCGCCGCATCCTGGCCGAGTCCCGGCTCGCGCAGGCCGGGTTGCTCGACGGCCGCCGCGTGGGTGCCGCGCTGAACGCTGCCGTCGCGGGTGCGCCCGCGCCGCTGGCCGCGCTGCACACCCTGATCGTGACCGAGCTGTGGCTCACCACCCTCCCGAGCCAGGCCGGCCTGGCTACCTGGTGGCAGCCCGACACCGAGCGGAGCCCGGTATGACCCCAACGCCGCAGGTCCACACCGCCGTACTCCCGGGCGGTGGAGTGGCCGTGATGGACATTCGCCGGGGCCGGGGCCGCTGGCGGCACTTCAACGCCACCGCCGCCGCACTCTGGCTCACCCTCGCTGACGGCGTCCCGCTCGACCGGGCACTCGACGACCTCGCCGCCCGGTTCGAGACCCTGGGCGGCGCCCCCAAGGTCGTGCGGGCCGACCTGGACGCCCTCGCCGATCAACTCGCCGCGACCGGGCTGCTCACCGCCAGGACGGCCCCACCCCTTACGGTGGCCGACTCCGCTGTTCGCCCGCCGCTGCCCGCGGAAACCCCGCTGTCCAGCGCCGACCGCCGGGCCGCCCTCCTGGGCATGTGCGCCGCCCTGGTCCTGCTGCGCTGCACCCCCATCCGGACCACGATCGGCATTGCCCGACTCCTCGGCCGCGCCCCGCGCCGGGCAGCAACCCCCGACGAAGCTGACCTCCTTCACCACGCCGTACGGCGCGCCGCACGGCTCTGGCCTGGGAGGGCCGCGTGCCTGGAGGAGTCGCTGGCCGTGCACATCGCCGCAGCGCTTCGCGGACGGCGGGTCACCTGGGTCCTGGGCGCGCGCACCGCTCCCGCCGCAGCGCACGCCTGGGTCGAAGCCGACGGCAGCGTGATCGGACAGGACCCGGTAGGCCGGGTCTGGCCGTACACCCCGGCCCTGAAAGTCTGAACGTCCCCCGGAAGAGCGAGCATCCGAACATAAATTCGCCACCCGCCGCCACCCCTGGGGCGCGTGACCACCCAAACGGGTGAACCGTTCCCCGGGTGTGAGCACTGAACCAGACCCCACCACCGCACCGCAGTCCCGCATCCCCCGAGGCCGCCAGCCCCGCCCCGCCGGGCCCGCCATCCCGCAGTACACCGTCAGCGCTGAACGCCACGACCACGCACTCGACACCTCCTGGTGGACCATTGCCCGCCGCCTGCCCCGGCTCTCCACCATCGTGCTCCGGCTCGCCTGGAGCGCCGACCCCCGCGCCTGCCTCATCACGGCGGTGCTCCAGCTCGCCGCCGGCGCGGTCACCGCAGTCGGCCTCTACGCAACCACCGGGGCCCTAGCCCCCCTCCTAGCCGCCGGTCCCACCACTGACCGGCTCCACGACGCCCTGCCCTCGATCATCACCGTCGCCGCAGCCGCGTGCGTCCGCTCCCTCGTCGGCGCGCTCACCATCGCCACCACCGCCCGGATCGGGCCGAAGGTCGACGGCATCGCCGAGGTCCGCTACCTCGATGCCGCCACCCGCGCCCCGCTCGCCGCCTACGACGACCCCGCCTGGTGCGACCACAGCGAAGCGGCCTCCCGTGCGGCCAAGGACGCCCACCTCATGGTCGAAGCCCTCGGCCTGGTCACCACCGCGGTCCTCGGACTCGTCGCCGCCGCTGGCGTTCTCGCGCATCTCCACCCGGTCCTGCTGCCCCTGCTTCTTCTCGCGGTTGTCCCTCGCGGCTGGGCCGCCGTCCGCGCAGCCCGCGCCGGGCACGCCGCCGACCGCCACACCCTCTCCGACCGGCGCCTTCGCCACAGCCTGATGTTCCACACTGCGGGCCGCGACCACGCCTTGGAGGTCCGCGCCAACACGATGAGGATGTGGCTGCTCGACCGGTTCCGCGCCGTCGCCCAGCGCCTCGAACAGGCCGCATCCGAGGTCGGCCGCACCCACGCCCGCTACCAGCTCGTCGGCGACGCCGCCGCCGGACTCGCCACCGGCGGTGTCTATGGCGCGCTCTTCTGGCTGGCCGCCACCGGGAACATTGCCGCTGCTGCCGCCGGCACCGCCGTCATCGCCGTCCAGACCAGCGGGCGCCTCCTCACCGGCCTGGTCCAAGGCGCGAACTCCGGCTACAAAACCGGCCTATACCTTGACGACTGGGACCGCTTCCTCCACCACACCCACGCCCGCACCCCTCGCCCGGACACCACCCTCCCTGTCCCCGCGAACCCCGGAGTCATCGAAGCCTGCAACGTCACCTTCCAGTACCCGGGCAGCGACGCGCCCGCCCTCACCGGTGTCACCGTCCGCGTCCACCGCGGAGAGGTCCTGGCCATCGTCGGCGCCAACGGCTCCGGAAAATCCACCCTCGCCAAACTCCTCGCTGGCCTCTACCACCCCACCGCCGGGACGGTCACCTGGGACGACACCGACCTCACGCGCACCGACCCCGAACAGATCTGGGAACGCCTGGCGATGCTGCCCCAAGACTTCGGCCGCTGGCCCGTCACCGCCCGCGAGAACATCACCCTCGGCCAGGGCACCCAGGACCCCACCGAGATCGAGACCGCCGCCCGCAACGCCGGGGCCGACACCGTCCTCGCCACGCTCCCCGGGGGGCTCGACGCCAGCCTCGCCCCGTCCCAGTGGGGCGGCCGTGACCTATCCGGCGGACAATGGCAGAGGATCGCCGCCGCCCGCGCCTTCTACCGCTCGAACGCGCCGGTGCTGATCTGCGACGAGCCCACCTCCGCCCTCGACCCTCTCACCGAAGAGGCCGTCTACGAGCGAATCAGTACCCTCAGCGCGGGCCGCACCGTCATCCTCATCACCCACCGGCTCGGTTCCACCCGGGCCGCCGACCGCATCATCGTCCTCGACCGCGGACAACTCATCGAAGAAGGCACCCACGAGAGCCTGCTTCCACAGGCCGGGACATACGCGACCATGTGGAACACCCAGGCGGCCACGTATGGCACTCCGACGGACCGCGGCGCCCCGGAAACGGTCCGCTGAGCACCACCTCGCCATTCCTGTCCTGGTTCTTGCGCGCTGATGAAGGACGAGGGGTGAGCAGGCTGTTAGCCCGTCCGCCCTGCATGAGTTGGCCAGGGCGGATCACGGAGCCGGACCTAGAACCCGCCGAACCGCACTCTGTGCTGCAAACGCGGCGACGAGCAGCGTGACCGAGGCGCCATCGACCACCTTGGAATCCCGTGCGGCCACTCAGTCGGGCACGCGGGCCACCTCCTCGCGTCACGCCATGGGGCATAAGCTGCGGGTACACGATTGGATCATGGACGCTGTCGAGCGGAACGACGACCACGATAAGCAATGACGCCGACGGCCCTGGCCACGCAGGGTTGCTCGACGGTGACGAGCTTCTACTCGACAAGCACCGGGTCGGTCTGCCGAACCGGTGCTCTTTCAGCAGGGCCTCAACGACGCAGAGCAAGAGGCATAGGGTGTGATGGAGCCCAACCCACGCGGGTATTCACCTCCGAAGCATGTAAAGCAAAACACCATGATCACGCCACAAACCCGCAGGTCACCAAGTGTCGTCCCCGCCCACGCAGGGGTAGCTCTTCACAAAGCGCGCCAAGTTCCGGATGGTGCGCGTCGTCCCCGCCCACGCAGGGGTAGCTCCCCTGATCCGGGGGTACGTCGACTCGATCACCCGTCGTCCCCGCCCACGCAGGGGTAGCTCGCCGGTGTCGACCTGCGCCCGTACGTCCTGCGCGTCGTCCCCGCCCACGCAGGGGTAGCTCCACAGCGGTGGCGGCCGCGGTGGTCACCGGGCGGTCGTCCCCGCCCACGCAGGGGTAGCTCGCAGGTCTCGCGTACGAGCTCACCGACCTTCTTGTCGTCCCCGCCCACGCAGGGGTAGCTCCGCGCCTTCGACCCAGCGACCGGCGAGATCTTCGTCGTCCCCGCCCACGCAGGGGTAGCTCTCCTCCGGCCACCGTGACCGAGCACCGCGATACGTCGTCCCCGCCCACGCAGGGGTAGCTCGCTGTTCGTGGAGAAGGCCGTGTCCGGCACCGTATCGTCCCCGCCCACGCAGGGGTAGCTCCACCGGGCACGGCGCGGCCCCTGGCTCCAACCGGTCGTCCCCGCCCACGCAGGGGTAGCTCGCGATAGTCCGCCCTTGAGCCGCGCGCTTTGGGGTCGTCCCCGCCCACGCAGGGGTAGCTCGATGGTCGGCGGACTGCGCGACCGCTTGGTGAGGTCGTCCCCGCCCACGCAGGGGTAGCTCGCGCCGCGGGCCGAACAAAACCTTCGTCGGCTCGTCGTCCCCGCCCACGCAGGGGTAGCTCGTGCGGGCCGCCGCCCGTCATCCCGCGCAATGGGTCGTCCCCGCCCACGCAGGGGTAGCTCTTTGGGAATGAGCCGTCCTGGCGGTCCTGGCCGGTCGTCCCCGCCCACGCAGGGGTAGCTCGGTTGAGGGCGCTGTGAGCGAGGTGGTGCCGGGGGCGTCCCCATCAACGCAGCGGTAGCTCCGTACCGCAAGGTTGTGAGCTGCGGAGATGTGGGCGCAGTTGGCTTCTCGTCTGGGTTTCGGTTGTGCGGGGTCTCTTCGTCGAGGGGTGTTGTCAGTGGTGTCGCATAGGGTGCGCGGCATCTATCGACTTGGTGGAGTGGAGGACGCGTGGTGAGTGGTGGGTCGGTCGTTGGGTTAATGCGGTCGATGGGGTTGGCGCCGGAGGTGGTGTGGCGGTTGTCGGTGTTGTGGGGGAAGTCGGCGGCGCGTAATGGGGGGCGGACGCACCTGTTGTTGGGGCATCTGCTGGATACAGCGGCGGTGGCGGGGGTGATGTGGGATGAGTACCTCGCTCCGTCGTTGCGTCAGCGGTTGGACGAGGTGAGTGGTGGGCGTGGTCGTGAGTGGTTCATGTGGGTGTGCGGTGTTCACGACTGTGGGAAGGCGACTCCGGCGTTCCAGTCGGTGGATGCGGATGAGGCGGCGCGGGTTGTTGCGGCGGGTTTGACGTGGAGGCGTTGGTCGAAGACGAGGCGGTGGCGTCACGATGTGGCGGGTGGGGCGTTGTTGGCGCCGTTGTTGCGTGAGGCGTGGGGTGTGGAGGCTGCTGGATGGGTGTGGCCGTTGGTGTCGGGGCATCACGGGGCGTTTCCGTCGGCGGGGAGTTTGAGGGCTCCTTCTGAGTTGCAGGGGCGTGGTCGGGAGTGGGTTGAGGTTCAGCGGGCCTTGGTGGAGGTATTCACCCGTGCGGTGGGGTTCGAGGATTTGCGGGCGGCGTGTCCGGTGGTGGGGTTGCGGAAGGCTGAGCAGTTGGCGTTGTCGGGTTTCGTGGTGATGGCGGACTGGATCGCGAGTGACAGCTCCTGCTTCCCGGGTTTGGGGGAGGCTGAGTTGGTGTCGTGGGAGGGTGCGCAGGGGCGTGCTGTTGCTGGGTGGGCTCGGTTGGGTCTTCGGGGTGGGTGGGGTCGTCTGGAGGTTCCGGGCGGTGTGTTGGAGCCGTTGGAGGGTCGGTTGGGGGTGGTTCCGCGGGCGTCGCAGGTGGAGTTGGTGGAGCGGGTGTGGGCGTTGCCTGTGCCGGGTTTGGTGGTGGTTGAGGCGCCGATGGGGGAGGGGAAGACGAAGGGGGCGTTGGCGGCTGCGGAGGTGTTGGCGGCGCGTTTTGGTCTTGATGGTGTGTTTGTAGCGATGCCGACGCAGGCGACGAGTGATCCGATGTATGAGCAGGTGTTGTCGTGGGTGGAGTCGTTTGATCCGCGTTTGGTGGATCAGGTCGCGTTGTTGCATGGCAAGCGGCGTTTCAATAAGCGGTGGCGGGGGATCTGGGATGCTTCGCCCGCTGCTGGTGGTGATGAGTTCGGTGCGATCGACGAGGACGACGAGTTCGGGTTCGGGGCGGATTCGTGTGGGGAGGCGGAGCGGGATGCGCCGCGGCGGTGGTTCTTGGGGAGTCGGCGTGGCTTGTTGACGGGTTTCGCGGTGGGGACTGTTGATCATTTGTTGTATGCGGCGACGCGGACACGTCATGTGATGCTGCGGTTCGCTGGCCTGGCGGGCAAGGTGGTGATCGTCGACGAGGTGCATGCGGCCGATGTGTACATGCAGCAGTTCCTTGTCGAGGCGTTGCGTTGGTTGGGGCAGGCGGGGGTGCCGGTCGTGTTGCTGTCTGCGACGTTGCCGCCGGCGATGCGGCAGTCGTTGGTAGATGCGTATGTGTCGGGTGCAGTGGGGCGTGCGGATGTGTCGGAGGCGGTGCCGGCTCCGGTGGGGTATCCGTCGGTGACATCTGCCTATGCGGTGGGTGGCCGGGCAGTGGTGGAGAGTTCTGTGCGGGCGGTGGGTTCTTGGCGGGAGCCGTTGCAGGTGGGGGTGGAGTGGCTTGCGGACGTGTCGGTGGAGGGTGCCGTGGTGGCGGAGGCTGTTCGGGACGCGGTAGCTGGTGGCGGGGTGGCGCTGGTGATCGTGAACCAGGTGGACCGGGCGCAGGGGATCTACGGTGCGCTGGTGTCGGCGGGGTGGTCCGAGGACGAGGTTGTGTTGTTGCATGGCCGGCTGTGTACGGCGGGGCGTGCGGAGCAGACGGAGCGGTGTCTGCGGTTGCTGGGTCCGGGTGCGGGGTCGGGGCGCCCGGGGCGGATGGTGGTGGTGGCCACGCAGCTTGCTGAGCAGTCGTTCGATGTCGATGCGGATGTGTTGTTCACCGATCTTGCGCCGGTGGATCTGTTGCTGCAGCGGGTGGGTCGGCTGCACCGGCACGAGGGGACGCGTCGTCCCGCAGGAGTGGTGGTGCCGCGGGTGGTAGTGACGGGTGCGGCGGATGGAGGGTCGGGCATCCCGGCGTTCCTGCGTGTTTCGCGGAGCATTTATGGGGAGTGGCCGCTGCTTCGTGCGGCGGCACTGGTCGCGGAGGCAGTGGGCGGAGCCCCTCCCGCTGCCGGTGTGGGCGGAGAGCGTATGGGCGCGGGGATCCCGCCAGGTGTGGGCTCTGGGGGCGATTCGGATTCGGGGGGAGTGGGGCCTGGGTGGAGGGTTCCCGAGGATGTGCCTGGGCTGGTGGGTCAGGCCTACTCGGATATGGAGGTGTGTCCTCTGCCGTGGGCTGAGCGTGAGGAGGCCGCTCGCGCGGAGTGGTTGAGGAAGCAGGAGTCGCGGGCGGCGTGCGCGCAGGAGTTTGTTCTGACGCGGCCACGGGATTGGGCGTCGCCGACGCTGGCGGGTCTGCACTACGGGGGCGAGTTCGGGGTGAAGGCCGAGGAGGACCTCGACGCGGTGGTGCGGGATGGTCAGCGTTCGGTGGAGGTCGTCGTCGTTCGGCGGGTGCGGGGTGGGTACGCGGCGCTCGATGGCTGCCGTCTCGGTACCCACGGTGAGGCGGTCCAGGCCGAGGTGGTCGATCGTGTGCTCGGTGGGACGGTGAGGCTTCCAGGGAAGCTGACCGAGGCTGCGGAGAAGGAGTTGTCGGCGCTGCCCGGATGGTCGGGAGACCCGTGGCTGCGGTACGCGCGAGCGTTGGTCCTGGAGGAGGACGGTTGGGCAGTCCTCGGGGAGTACCGGGTGGGCTATGACGCGGTGTTGGGTCTGCTGGTGGAGGCGGTTGAGTGAGGTTCCCCGCGTGGGCGGGGACGACGTCCACCAGTAGACAGGAACACCCCTACCGCGGCAGGGAGCACAAAGGCATCCGGTTGATGCTACGCGGATCGTGTGTGTTGGTGGGCACCGAGCGACAGCGTCACCCGATCGGGCGCATTGCTCCTGGTTTGCTTGGTATCCACCACTAGACATTGAAGACTCGGATCGTCGATGGATGCTTCGCCGTTTAAACCAGGCGTCTGTCGAGCCCGGAAGTTAGCGAAGGGAAGTGTGGTGGACGTTGATCTCGTGCGGGACGGTTGGTTACCTACCGTCGGTACGGATGGCAGCCGGTTCAGCGAGGGCGTGCTGGGTTCGTTGAAGCGGGCTCATGAGATCTGGCAGCTTGAGCTGCCCGTGTCGACGATGTTGCCGGCGGTGCTTCGGCAGGTGCTGCTGCCGGTGGTGTTGGACGCGTTGGGTGCGCCGCGGTCGTCGAGGGAGTGGGCGGAGCGGTTCGAGCGGGGACGGTTCGAGCCGGAGGAGATAGACCGGCTGGCGGAGTATCTGGGCCCGGGCCGGTATGGGAGCCGCTTCCGGCTCCTGTCGTCTGATCATTCTTTCTGTCAGGTGCCCGGATTGGAGGCGGCCAATGGCGCGACGAAGTCGTCGGCGCTGCTGGTGCCTTCGGTCGCGACGGGGAACAACGTGCCGTTGTTCACCCCGTTGACCGAGGCGGATCATCTGGATTTGTCGGCGGGTGAGGCGGCGTTGTGGCTGCTGCACGCGCAGTGCTGGGATACGGCCGCGATCAAGACGGGTGCCGCGGGGGACCCGCAGATGTCTCGGGGCAAGACGACGGGGAATCCGACGGGTCCGTTGGGCCAGTTCGGTGTGATCGTGCCGACCGGGCAGACGCTGTACGAGACGTTGTTGCTGAATGTGCCGATCATGTCGGACGGCCTGGATCCGGCTGACCGGCCGCAGTGGGCCTGGGCGGAGCGGCCCTCGCCTGCGGGGGGTATGAATCCGGGTTCTCCGTTGTGGTCGCAGCGGCCTGTGTCGGGGTTGCTGGACCTGATGACGTTCCAGTCGCGTCGTATCCGTCTGGTCCCCGAGGAGACCAGTGAGGGTGTGCGTGTGCGGCAGGTAGTGGTGTGCGCGGGGGATCGTCTGGTCCGTACTCCTCAGGACGAGATGCATACCGCCTGGAACCACACGGCCAAGCCGAAGGCCGGACAGCCGTCGCAACGCCCGCGTCGTCATGTCTCCGGGCGGGCGGCGTGGCAGGGCCTGGGCGCGCTGTTGGCGCTCGACTTGCCTGAGAGTGGCAGCGGTCCGACGACTTCGTTGTTGCTTCGCCAGGTGGGTGGGCTGCGCGCGGAGGGCTATCTCGCCGCGGACTACCGTCTCGGGGTGGAGATCTGCGGTCTGGAGTACGGGAACCAGAGTGCGGTGGTCGAGAACGCGATCGCGGATCGTCTTCCTCTGCCGGTGAGCGCCCTCGTGGCGGGGGACGCGGATGTCCGCGAGGCGGTTTTGGAGTGTGTGGCCCAGGCCGACGAGGTGGGCCGTGCCTTGGATCGCTTCCATACGGAGTTGCGGCGTGCCGCGGGGGGTGATCCGTTGCCGCGGGACAAGGGGGAGCGGCCGTCGTTGCGGTTGTTGCACGCGGTGGATGGGCGGATGCGGCGGCTGTTGGCGGGGCTGCGTACGGTCGGTGAGGACTGGGATCTGTTGGAGCGTGGGCGACAGGCGTGGGAGCTGACGTTGTGGCAGGTGGCTGGCCGGGAGGCTAGGCAGTTGCTGGATGCTGTTCCGGCTCGGGCTGTGGTGGGTCGGGTGACCCGCGAGAACGGCACGGAGCGTGTTCACCGCAGTGGCTTGGCTGAGGTGTGGCTGTGGAAGGCGCTGCGGGACGCGTTGCCTCGTGCGGTTGAGGAGCGGGATGGCAGGGGGGAAGCTGCGTGAACGCGACCACGAGGACAGCCACCGGGCAGCGCGCCCGGCTTGTGCGGCCGCATTTTTGGGAGAGTTTCACGCCTGAGCAGCCGTACGCGGCGGCGGATCTCGCTGCTTTACGGGCGGGGGTGGGATGTGAGCCGGGGACGGTCCGGCGGATGTGGGCCTTGTATCGGGTGCGGGTGACAGAAGCGGACCGAGTGTCTGGTCAGACACCGGTGGGGTTGGTCGCCGAGCATGCGGTGCTGACGTTGTTCGGGGTTCACCAACAGGGCCGGACCCGCACGGTTCACCAGTCCGGTGCTGGGCTGGGGGACGCCTGCTGGGCGCTGCGCAACTCCGGGCGTTCCAGTCCGGAGGCCGTGGGCAGGCGTCTGGCCGCAATGGCGGGCTCACTCGATCTAGGCGAGCTCACTCATCACCTGCGCGCTGTCGTGGCGCAGCTGCGTGGGGCCGGTCTGGGGTTGGACTACACGCGTCTGTTCTTCGATCTGCGGGCTTGGCAGCAGGAGGGGGCTGAGCGGGACCGGCGGGTGCGAGCCTGGGGTCTGCAGTACTGCGACCTGGCCCGCAGCCGGGCCCGTGCCGGGGCTGGTGTCGGTGTTGCCGAGGCGACGGACGCTGTTGCTGCCGGAGGGCAGGAGCCGGATGTCTTGGGGTTCGATGCCGAGCGCACTCCGTTCTGGGACACGTACGCGCCGTCGATGCCGGGGGCTGGTGCGAACCTGGCAGCCTTGCGTTCTGGGGTGAACCGGGAAGCCGGCACGGTGCCCGCGATGTGGCACCTGTACCGGACAACGGTCAGCCTGTACGAGCAGTGCACCGGTGCTCTCGGGCGTCCGCTGGCTGCGGAACATGCGGCGCTTGCGTTGTTCGGTGTGCACCAGTACGGCCGACGCAGAACGATGCACACGTCAGGTGTGAGTCTCGGAATGGCGTGCGGAAACCTACGCAGGTCGGCACAGGGGAGTGCGGAGGCGCTGGAGCGGCGCTTCGCTAACATCCTCACCTCCGTGGACAGCCACGAACTCGCCCAACACCTTCGAGGGCTTGTCCCCATGCTGGGCGGGGCGGAGCAGCCTCTCGACTACGGACTGCTTCGGGCAGACCTCCTGGGTTGGGACGACCCTGAACGGCAGTCCCGGATCCGCAGTCGGTGGGACAAGGCCTACCGAGCGGGTGGCACCCCCTCCGACTGAGTCAACCCACGCGCAGCCCGGTTGGTGAAGGAGATGCTCACACCCGCCGGCCGGGGTATCACAGTGGTCACGCCAGCAAACCGTGCTGCTCCGCCTGCTGGTCGATTCAACGGCTTCCTGGCAGCCCGAGCTCCGCGTGGACCCATGGCTGCAGTAGTTCAGCAACCCAGGACTGTGTTCGCGGCCTGCCTCGGAACCTGAGGCCGTGCCGTGTCTCCGTCAGTCCCCTTTGTTTGTTCAGTGGCCGTTCAACGGCCATCACCCTTGTTGAAGGAGTTCACCATGACTGTGTCCCCGCTGTTCGTCGAGGTTCACATCCTGCAGAGCCTGCCGCCTTCCAACGTGAACCGAGATGACTCGGGCACGCCGAAGCAGGCCCTGTACGGCGGTGCCCGCCGCGCCCGGGTGTCGTCCCAGGCGTGGAAGCGGGCGACGCGCATGCACTTCGCCGCTGGATCGGAGCAGACGGACCGGGCGACCCGTACCACGCGGATCGGGAGCCTCCTGACCGACCGCCTGGCCCAACCCGCCCACGAGGGTGGTGCCGGCCTCGCCCAAGACCACGCCGCACGTCTGGCCACCGCTCTCCTGGCGCCCCTGGGCATCACCCAGTCCGCGACCAAGGCGAACCAGTCCGCCTACTTGTTGTTCTTCGGCCGGCGGCAACTCGACGACCTCATCGCGCTCCTGGACGGACGCGCCGTCGAACTCGCCGCACTACCGGACAAGGAACTCAAGGCCGAGGTCGACAAGCTGCCCGTCGTCGACACGCTCTCCAGCGGCCACCCCGCGGAGGTCGCTCTCTTCGGCCGCATGGTCGCCGACCTTCCCTCCCTCAATGTGGACGCCGCCGTGCAAGTCGCCCACGCCCTGTCCACCCACACGGTGCGCACCGAGTTCGACTACTACACGGCGGTCGACGACGAGAACACGGAGGGCTCTGGCGCCGGCATGATCGGCACCGTCGAGTTCAACTCGTCGACGCTCTACCGGTACGCCGTCCTCGGCATGCACCAACTGCGCGACAACCTCACCGCAGCGGATGCCACCTTGGATGCCGCGGTGCGGTTCGTGGACTCGTTCACCCGTTCCATGCCTACTGGCCATCAGAACACCTTCGCGCACCGCACCGTGCCGCAGCTGGTACTGGTCACGCTCCGCACCGACCAGCCCATCAACCTGGTGTCCGCCTACGAGCGGCCTGTCACCGGCGACAGCGGACTGACCAGCGAGTCGGCCGCCCGGCTGGCCGCCGAACTGGATGTCGTCGGCACCTCCTGGGGCTCCCGTCCCTCCCGAACCCTGGCCACCTACGCCCTCGAGGCCGACAAGCTCACCGAAGCGTTCGGGGCGTCCGTGCCGTTCCCCACGCTCCTCGACACCCTGCGCGAGACCCTCGACCACTGGCTCACCCACGGCCGGCTCGCGGACGAACAGCACACGCCGCAGGGCGAGGTGCCCGCGGCCCGGAACGGAGCCACACACAGCACCGAGCAGGCGGAGAACGCCTGATGACCGCCTCGGCTGTTCTCGTCCTACGGCTCGCCGCACCCCTGCAATCCTGGGGCGGACCATCCCGATACAACCGGCGGGACACCCACCCCGAGCCCACGAAGTCCGGTGTCCTTGGCCTGCTCGCCGCAGCCGAAGGACGCCGCCGCGAAGCACCCCTCGCTGACCTCCTCGGACTGCATCTCGGTGTCCGCACCGACCAGCCCGGCAGCATCCTGCGCGACTACCACACCGTCAGCGACCACCGAGGGCAACCACTGCCCTCCAGCCAGGTCAACGCAAAAGGCGTACAGAAGAAGACCAGCCCCGCCAAGCACACTGGCATCACCCGCCGCTACTACCTCCAAGACGCCGTGTTCATCGCGGCGCTCCGCGGCCCCGCCCCCCTCCTGGAAGCCCTCGACCACGCCGTGCGCCACCCGGCCTTCCCGTTGGCGCTGGGCCGTCGCTCCTGCCCGCCCACCGGCCCCATCAGCCTGGGCCTCCACCCGGACGCTGACCTCACGGACATCCTGAGTTCCGTGCCCTGGCAGGCCTCCGCCCACCACCGGCATCACACGAAGGGCAGCCAGGTGACCTTGGCCGCCACGATCGAGGATCGGAATGGCGAGCACACCGTCAGCGACACACCCGACACTTACGACCTACGCACCGGCACCATCTTCAGCGACCGCACCGTGCACCACACGTGGGTCACTATCCCCACCGGCCACGCCCCACCCACCGAAGATGACTCGCCCGCTGATCCGGCCTCCGGCCACGACCCTTTCGCCCTCCTGGGCTGGTGACTCCATGCCGTACCTGTCGAAGATCGCCCTCAACCCGCGCCGCCGCAGCAGCCTCGGCCTCCTCGCAAACCCTCACCGGATCCACGCGACCGTCCTCGCTGGCCTCGCCACCCAACCCGTCACCGAACGCGTGCTGTGGCGCCTCGAACACGACAACCCCCACCGCGCGGAACTACTCGTCCTCACCGAAAGCCGCCCCGACTGGACACACCTCGTCGAACAGTCAGGATGGCCCGACGCCGACAACGGCGCTCCCCTCGTAGCCAACTACACCCCCCTCCTAGACAAGATCGTCTACGGGCGGGAGTTCGCATTCCGACTCACCGCCAACCCCGTGCAATCCCTACGCCACCCAACGAAACCGAGCCCCCAGCAGGCCGAACGACGCGCCAAGCAAGACGCCCAACCCGGCACCGCCGCCGAACGCGGCGTCCGCGGGATCCGCATGCCCCACCGCACCGCCCACCAACAACTCCACTGGCTCTACGACCGCGCCACCCGCCACGGCTTCACCATCCCCACCACAAACGAACCCACGACACCACCCACACTCGGCCTCGGCCAACCCAGCACACCAGCCCCCGCCGTCTCCCTCACCTCACGCGACATCCTCCGCTTCAACAAACACCGCAACGGCCCCCGCGTAACCCTCTCCACCGCCACCTACCAAGGCCGCCTCCGCGTCACCGACCCCGACGCACTACGCCACACCCTGCTCCACGGCATCGGCCCAGCCAAAGCCTACGGACAAGGACTCCTCACCCTCGCCCCACTCACCCCGGAGCACCACCATGCCTGAACCCTGGTGGAAAGCCCGCCCCCAAGACGTCTACCGACTCGAAGACCGCATCTCCAGCCTGTACGTCGAACGCTGCCACATCGACCGCGACGACAACGCCATCGTCCTCGTCAACAAAGCCCGCGTCGTCCACGTACCCGCCAGCTACCTAGCCGTCCTCCTCATCGGCCCCGGAACCCGCATCACCCACGCCGCCGTCACCCTCCTCGCCGACTCCTCCACCACTATGTGCTGGGTCGGCGAACAAGGCGTACGCCTCTACGCCTCCGGCATCGGCCCAGCCCGCAACTCCCGACTCCAGTTACGACAAGCCTGGCTCGTCACCCGCCCCAAAGAACGGGTCGCCGTAGCCCGCCGCATGTACGACCTCCGCTTCCCCGGCGAGAACACCACCGGCCTCACCCTCCAACAACTCCGCGGACGAGAAGGCACCCGCATCCGCAAGCTCTACGCCCACCACTCCAAACGAACCAACGTCCCCTGGACCAAAAGAGACTACAAACCCGGCGACGCCTTCGCCGCCGGCGACGACGTCAACCGCCTCCTCTCCGCAGCCAACTCCGCCCTCTACGGCATCTGTCACGCCGTCATCACCGGCCTCGGCGCCAGCCCCGCACTCGGCTTCGTCCACACCGGCTCCGCCCTCTCCTTCGTCCTAGACATCGCCGACCTCTACAAAGCCGACTTCACCATCCCCCTCGCCTTCGACCTGGCGGCCAAAGGCCTCACCGACGAACGCGACGCCCGCATCGCCCTACGCGACAGCATCGTCAGCGAAAAACTCCTCCCCCGCATCGCCACCGACCTCAAGGAACTCCTCGTACCCGAAGGCGAAGCGCTGCTAGACCAAGACCTCAGCGGCCTGTGGGACGAAGACGACACCGTCCTTGCAGGCGGCCGCAACTGGGGAACCGACTCCTTCTCCACCAACCATCACATCGACGTGATCCCACCCACCCCCGGAGATCCCCACCAGACCGACCGAAACAACCCCGAAGAGCCGGGCGCCAATCCATGACCGTCATCATCCTGATCGCCGCACCATCAGGCCTCCGCGGCCACCTGACCCGATGGTTCATCGAGTCCGCACCCGGCGTGTTCGTCGGAACACCCAACCGGCGCATCCGCGACCGGCTATGGCTGCTCCTCAGCAACCGCGTCAACGACGGCCAAGCCATCATGATCGAACCCGCCGACACCGAGCAGCGATGGTCCGTACGCACCGCTGGCCGCGACCGCTGGACTCCCACCGACTTCGACGGAATCACCCTCATGGCCCGGCCAAGGGAGGCGTCCGAAGGATGGCGACCAACCGAATCCATGTAAAGGAAACAGCATGATCACGTAGCTCCACCGCAGGTCAGGAAGTGTCGTCCCCGCCCACGCAGGGGTAGCTCGACGAACCGCGACGGGTCCTTCCGCCGGAAGCCGTCGTCCCCGCCCACGCAGGGGTAGCTCCTCGTAGGGGCGGAGCGTCCGGGTGCCGGCGGAGTCGTCCCCGCCCACGCAGGGGTAGCTCTTCGAAAACGGGCGCCTCAGTGCTGACATCCAGGTCGTCCCCGCCCACGCAGGGGTAGCTCGGGGTCGGTGGGGTCGTCAACGATGACCGCGTCGTCGTCCCCGCCCACGCAGGGGTAGCTCGACCCACTTGGCGCTGCAACTTCTTCTGCGGTCGTCGTCCCCGCCCACGCAGGGGTAGCTCCTAGCCATCAGTTCACACGCCGATACCCTGTCCGTCGTCCCCGCCCACGCAGGGGTAGCTCGGCGCGAGCGAGAGGGACCCTGTCGGCGTAACCGTCGTCCCCGCCCACGCAGGGGTAGCTCCGGTCAGCGCCACGGCTCACCTCCGTCGGCGTCGTCGTCCCCGCCCACGCAGGGGTAGCTCGATCGCCGCCGTGTACGCCCCGGGCGGTGCGTCGTCGTCCCCGCCCACGCAGGGGTAGCTCGCTCGCGCGGCCGGTGCCGTCCCGCTGCTGTGGGTCGTCCCCGCCCACGCAGGGGTAGCTCCCGTGGTGAGCGGCAGTTCGTACTCCCATCCACGTCGTCCCCGCCCACGCAGGGGTAGCTCGCCGAACTCGCACCCCCGACGCAGAAGAAACGGGTCGTCCCCGCCCACGCAGGGGTAGCTCGCGGGAGCTTGTGCGGCTGTGGTCGCGGGGGCGGTCGTCCCCGCCCACGCAGGGGTAGCTCCGTGACGTTCCATGGCCGCTTGGACAGGGCGAGGTCGTCCCCGCCCACGCAGGGGTAGCTCTCGACGGCGGGACGAAGAACTGCGCCCTCACGGGTCGTCCCCGCCCACGCAGGGGTAGCTCGGATGCGGTGGAGCAGTGCAGCGAGCCGGACGCGGACGGCCGTCAGGTGTGCTTTGGCAAGTCGACCCCGGCCCCCAAGGGCAAGGCGCCCCGCGCGTCCGAGAAGGCGGGTGCGGCGGCGACTGCGGGTGTGGAGTGGTGCAATACCAACTTCGAATCCATCCTCGCGACCCGGTTCATCGAGTGCGATGTGCGCTCGGTGCCGGTCATCATCAGCATGAACGGTGTGCCGCAGGCTGTGACGAATTTTATGTTCCTGCGGATGCTGGAACTTGACGGACAGAACACGTTCGCCGAGCACCTGACGATCGAGCCGGCCCAGCAGATCCCGCCCGCGTTCCGTGAGATCAACTTCGTGGGCTGGAAGCATCTGTGCGAAACCTCGTGTACGCCGCAGGAGCAGCCGGTGACGGCGTGGAAGGGCAAGCCGTGGTGGGTGCCGGGTGAAATGCACTCGGCGACGCCGTTCAGCTGGGGTACGTCGCTGGCCGGTACGGACTACCGGTTCAAGCCTGACATTCAGATCGACGCGAACATTCTCCCCGCCGACGGGAGGATTCGCCCGTTCAAGACCGGCTACCAGTGGTCGCTTGACTACAACGGCGGCACCGAGGACCTCGACCGTATCCGCTGCGACACCCCCGCAGCAGACGCCCCGGCGGGGTCGGTTCCGGGCTGTGTGTTCGTCAACGTCGCGCCCACGTACACGTTCAACGCGAAGGCGTTCCCGCAGGCCGCCGCTCACGCGTGGCTGATTCAGAAGGCCACGGCCAAGTACCCGGGTTCGATGGTTGACCAGAAGCCCCTGTACTACATGGGTGATGAGGCGCAGAACACCCGTTCCCGTACGCGGATCTGCCCCACGGGGTGGGCCGCGAACAACGGCGACCCCTCCGCCCTGGTGGATGCGGGCGACACGTTGAACTGTGACGAGTTCGCGTCCTCGTACAACAGCGGCGGCATGTCGTCCACCGAGGGCGGCATCAACCCGGCGATCCCGCCGGGGAAGACCACTCTCCCCCGCGGGGATGCCTGCATTTCGATGTACGCGAAGAAGCACGGCAGCATGATCCACCTGTTCTCGCAGAACGGGGCGGACCCCACGTTCAACGAGGTGTGCGGCCGGGCGGCGATCTCGGGCATGCACAACCAGGAATCCATGGGCGGCCACTTCGCGAACTTCATGAAGCAGATGCGCATCAAGGACAGGGATGCGTACTGGCTGGATACCCGCATGGATGACCGCGGCACCTGCCGTTACGGTGTCGGCGGCGGTCAACCCGTGATCTGCGAACTCGTCGCGCAGTAACACCCCAGCGCCAACACGCTTCGGCCCTCACCCTGACCGTCAGGGTGAGGGCCGAAGCCGTTGTGCAGGCGCGTGCGGCTCAAGGAGTGAGGAGGTGCACGGCGGGGAGATTCCCGGCCTGTGCGGCATCCTGGTCGATACTCAGCCCCGTGTACGCGCCCAGCGCGGTGAACACCAGGGTGGGCAGGCGCGCGCCGTGCTGTTCGTAGTAGGCGGTCACCTCGTCGGCAGTGGCCTCGGGGATGGAGGGGAAGACGGCACCGGCGGCGGTGAGCGCCGCGTCCAACGCCGACTCGTGGCCAGTGGTGGTGCCGAACTCTGCGCGCCGTATCACCTCGTCGCCTTCGACGTGCAGGATCGCGGCGGGCGGGCTGTACAGGTTCCGGCTGGCGCACAGGATCTCTTCACCCGGGCCGGGCCTCATCGAGGGGACACGGCGGAAGCCGGTTGCCCAGGTCGCGGCGTGGTCGTTCTCCAGCACGTACGTCCACTCACCCTCGCTGCCGTACATCGCGTAGGCGTAGCGGGTGGGGTCGTGGCCGGGCGGGGTGGGCTGGCTACGCAGTTCGGCCAGCGGGGCGCGGGCGGCGAGCTGATCGAGGTCGGCCCCGAGGTTGATGAGGAACTCGTCAGGGTCGATGCCTCGGGCGAGGGTGAGGGAGACGCCGCCGCGCATTCCGGGGACGGGCGTGGCGGTGTGGGCGTGGGCGCCTATCCAGGTGAGGCCGTTGGTCATGGAGGGGGGTCCGTTCGCTGGTGGGGTGGGGTCGAGCTTAGCCTCGCGCTTTCGTGAAGCGGGCTTTCCGACGGGTGGTCCGGTAAGCGAGAAAATACCTCTGACCAGCAAGAATGAGGATTGTCGAGGTCCTTGTTCCTGCCACCGCCGGAGGCCTTGCCGATGGCCGAACTCCCGATCACCACACCCGTCCAAGGCACCGTGCTTGAACTCGCCGGGCTCGTCGAGGGGCTGGAGACCGGGCGGCTGCTGGTCGTCTCCGGGGAACGGGCCGGACTCCCCTGCGTCGCGGGCGTCCGCGTCGCCGAGGCGGTTCGGATCGCCGAGGTGCGGCAGGGCATCACCGACTTGGGCCAGAACAACCCCCCGCCCAGCGAGTCCAACCACAGCTTCGCCGTCCACGGCAAAGCGGTGCGCGCCACCCACGGCGAGGCCCGCACCGAGGTCCTCCACAGCGGCGACCCCGTACCTGGGCAGCGCTTCGAGCTCCGCTCCGGCCCCCTGATCTACGTCTCCGCCGTCACCCCGAACGGCGTGCACAGCACCCTGGAGGTCACCGTCGACTCCGTCCGGTGACCGGAGTGCCCCTGGCCGCCCGGCCTCGGGCCCGGCGAGCTCAGATACACCACCGCGACCGACGAGCACGGCGCCACCGCGGTGTTCTTCCCCGACAGGTGTCGGTGCCGCCGCCCGGCCAGCGGCACCGACACCATCCGGTCCCACTAGGGCTGTTCGAAGTTCGGATCATGTGGCTGAGGCGAGGTGCTTCAGCCACATGATCGATCCTCGGAGGTGGAGTCCTGCCTCGTAGCTTTCTGGGGACTTGTCGTAGCGGGTGGCAAGTCCGCGCCTGGTCTTGATCTGCTGGAAGCAGCGCTCCACGGTGTTGCGCCGCCGGTACTGGTGCGGGTCGAAGGCGACGGGTCGACCACCGGCCGAGCCCTTCT
>NZ_JBHXEN010000065.1:0-44641 GCF_042724695.1 Streptomyces sp. NPDC127068
GACCGGGCCGTGCTCTTGGAGAAGGAACTTGTCGTCGCGCCCGAGTTCTTCACTGCTGTCGCTGAACGTGATTCCCGGATCAGTGGACTGGATATACGTCTGAAGCACGGCGACTACCACAACGAGCTCACTCGCCACCGCTACGAAGTCGTCTTTCACCGGACCGGAACCGAGGCCGTTGACGCCGCTCACCTCCCACAGGTCGAGTGGACCGATGGCCTGGACCTGGCGGCTCTGCCGGTACCCGTGCGGGTCACAGGCATTCCCAACAGTCGCCTGGTCGCGGAAGTCGCCGCGGAACGCAGGCTGGACGGTTTCGATGCCCAAGACCTCGGCGTTCAAGTCGACCCCGAGGAGCTGATTCAGCGGGGTGTGGAGTTGGGTCTTCGGGTGGTGGCCACATGGTCACCCCGTTCGGTCGACCTCTTCGACGCCCTGGTTCTCGCTGACGAGACCCCCACTCTCACCGGTGTCTACACCCCGGCAGCCTCACCTAGCACACCGGTCAACAATCCCTTGGCCGCACGCGGTATCGGGACGGTAGTCAAAGCCGCCCGTGAGCGGCTTTCTCAACACCTGCCCACGTACATGGTTCCTTCGGCGATCATGGTCCTGGACCATATGCCGTTGACCCCCAACGGCAAACTCGACCGTCATGCCCTGCCCGCTCCCGACTACGCGGCCACGGCCAGCGGCCGGGCACCCCGCACCCCGCAGGAGGAGGTGCTCTGCGGACTGTTCGCCGAGGTCCTGGGCGTCGACCGGGTCGGCATCGACGACAACTTCTTCGAACTGGGCGGCCACTCCCTCCTCGCCACTCGTCTGGTCAGCCGCATCCGCAGCACGCTCGGAGTCGAGCTGCCCATCAAGGACGTTTTCGGCACCCCCACAGCCGCCGGCCTGGCCGCCTGCCTGGAGGCCACACCGCAGACGGAGGCCAAGAAGCGACCGGCATTGCGTCGGATGGCGCGGCCGACCGGAAATCCCTGACGAACCACCTTCGGGAGGCGCGGACGCGTCTCCCCGGAAACCGGTGAACCCAACCGAAACACAAGTGAGGAACAGTCATGACGAACCCCTTCGAGAACCCCGACAGCAGCTACCTCGTGCTCGTCAACGACGAGGGGCAGCACTCCGTGTGGCCGGCGTCCATCGACGTTCCCGACGGCTGGACCGTGGCCAAGACCGCCGACACGCGAGACGCCTGCCTCGCGTTTGTCGAGGAGAACTGGACGGACATGAGGCCCGCCAGCCTCGTCAAGGCGATGACCGAGTCGGGCGCCTGAGACGGCGGCAGCCGGACTCATCACCGCCGGTGGCGCCCCGAGCGCGGGGTGCCACCGGCACCGAACTCCCCTCTCATGAAGGCAGCAGGAACCATGGGCACACCGACAGACGTCGGTACGCACGGTGAATCCGGGATCGTCTCCGCCATCCCGCGCTGGCGCACCGAACCACGACATGCCGATACTCCGACGACCGAGTACGAGTGCCTGGTCCACGCAGACACGGTCCTGCGGCTCACCGCTCTCGCCGAGAAGCTGCACGTGACGCTGGACTCGGTACTGCTGGCGGCGCACGCGAAGGTGCTGGCGGCGCTTACCGGGGAGCAGGACGTGCTGACCGGATACACGGCGCCCTGTGCTGCGAGCCGCCTTCTCACGTGTGCGCTGTCGGTGGCGGACGGCGAATGGCGGCAACTTGTCCGGGCGGCCGGGCAGGCGGCGCGGGAGGCCTCGCCCGAGGGGGCGTCCCCGAGGTACGAGGTGATCCTCGACCTGTCCGCGCTCGACACCCTCGCGACGCCTTCCGGGGAGTCCTCCGTCGACCCGTGCGGTTCCGCGGCGCCGGCGCACGTCGTGCTACGTGTGGTGTTCGCCCCGGGGCCGGACGGCCTGCGGCTGCGGCTGCTGGGCCGTGACGATGTGCTCGACGTGCCCTACGCGCAGCGGATCGCCGGCTACCTGCTGACCGTCTTGGACTTGATGGCGTCCGACGACACCGCCGAGCAGCACCGCGCGCGCATTCTTTCCGCAGAGGAACTGGATTACCAGATCGATGGGTTGGCCGGCCCCCGGCGCGAGCTGCCGGACCGTCGGATGCACGAGCTGTTCGAGGACCGGGTACGGCTGCATCCCGACCGGATCGCCGCCGTGTACGACGGTGCGGAGTGGACGTACGAGAGCCTGAACCGCCATGCGAACCGCATAGCACACGCACTGCTGGAGCGCGGGCTGCAGCCCGAGAACGTGGTGGCCGTGGTCACCGGTCGGAACCTGGAGTGGCTGGCAGCGGTGCTCGCGGTCTTCAAGGCGGGCGGGGTCTATCTGCCGGTCGAGCCGCACTTCCCCGCCAATCGCATCGCCGTCATGCTCGCCCGCAGCGAGTGCCGATTCGTGCTGACCGAGTTCGGCAGCACCGCCACCCTCGACCAGGCCCTGGTCGGGCTTGGCACCCTGCCCCGGCTGTTCGTCGCCGACCTCTTGTCCCACGGTCGGGACGGCGATGACCGGGACGCCGATCCGGGCGTTCCCGTCGGGGCCGATCAGCTCGCCTACGTCTACTTCACCTCCGGTTCCACCGGTGAGCCGAAGGGCGCGATGTGCGAGCAGGCCGGGATGCTCAACCATCTGTTCGCCAAGATCGAAGACTTGGAGATCGGCTCCGAGCAGGTGGTCGCCCAGACCGCGCCGCAGTGTTTCGACATCTCGCTCTGGCAGCTGGTGAGCGGGCTGCTGGTGGGCGGGCGGACACTGATCGTCGGGCAGAAGGAGATCCTGGACGTCCGCCGGTACGTCGACACCCTCGTCGAGGGCAAGGTCGAAGTGCTCCAGGTCGTGCCGTCGTACTTGGAGGTGATGCTCACCTATCTGGAGGAGCAACCGCGCTCCCTCGGGCGGCTGCGCAGCGTCTCCGCGACCGGCGAGGCGCTGAAGAAGGAGCTCGTCGAACGCTGGTTCACCGTTTTCCCGGAGATCAGGCTGGTCAACGCCTACGGTCTGACGGAGACCTCGGACGACACCAACCACGAGGTGATGGACCGGGTGCCGGACCAGGACCGGGTGCCCCTGGGCTCGGTGGTCCGCAATGTGCGGGTGTACGTCGTGGACGAGTGGCTGGAACCGTTGCCGCTCGGGGCGCCGGGGGAGATCGTGTTCTCCGGGGTCTGCGTGGGTCGCGGCTACATCAACGACCCGCAGCGCACCGCCGCCGCCTTCGGGACGGACCCGCATCGCACGGGCGAGCGGCTCTACCGCTCGGGTGACATCGGCCGCTGGCTGCCGGAGGGAACCCTCGAGTTCCTGGGTCGACGGGACGCACAGACCAAGATCAGGGGATTCCGGATCGAGATCGGCGAGATCGAGAACCACCTGCTGCGGGTGGCGGGGGTGCGGGACTCCGCGGCCGTCGTGGCCGAGGGCCCCGACGGGGAGAAACACCTGGTCGCGTTCTACGCCGCGGACGCCCCGCTGGAGCCGGACGGTCTGCGCCGGGCGCTGGGCGAGGCGCTGCCCGCGTACATGGTGCCGCAGTACTTCCAGCATCGGGCAACGCTGCCGCTGACCGGCAACGGCAAGATCGACAAGAAGTCGCTGGCCCGGGACGCGGCCGAGGCGACCGGTGCCGTCCCGACTGCCGGTACCGCCGAGGCCGCGAGCACCGCCGCCGACGGCGACGCGCCGCGGACGGCCACCGAGCTGCGGTTGGCGGCACTCTGGGCGCAGGTGCTGAACATCCCCCTCGCCGAGATCACCCGGCACCACCACTTCTTCGACGCCGGCGGCACCTCGCTGTCGGCGGTGCGCCTGGGCGTCGCGCTCGGCGGGTCGGTGGCGCTGGAGGACATCGTCACCCGGCCGGTCCTGGCCGAACTCGCCGGGGCCATGGATGCCGTGGACCACGAGGCCGCAACCGGCACAGCCGATACCCGGCAAGGGAAGGGAGAGAGCGCATGACCCAGCCATCCGAGACGGCGACGACGGCCGCAGCCGAGTTGGACCTGGAGCTGGCCCCGGGCCGGCCGCCGATCCTGCGGGTCGCCGAGTCCGTCCCGGCCGGCCAGGTCGCCGACTGGGCCGGCGAGCGCGCCGTCGCCCTGGAGGCGGCGCTTCTGGAGCACGGCGCAGTGCTGATCCGGGGCCTGGAGGTGCGGGACGCCGCCGCGCTCGGCGGGATCGGCGAGCGGCTCTCGGGCGCGGTCGTGCCGGAGCGGGAGCCGTTTGCCCGGCGTCGCCCGCTGGGTGGCCCGGTGCACTCCTCTTTGGAGTGGCCGCCGGACCAACCGATGTGTATGCACCACGAGTTGAGCTACGCACTGGAGTTTCCCCGGCTACTGACGATCGGCTGTTTCACCGCGCCGGCGAGCGGCGGCGTCACCGGGCTGGCCGACGCCGAGACGGTCCTGGCCGAGATGCCGGAGGCGATCGTCACGCGCTTCACCGAGCTGGGCTGGGCGCTGACCCGCTCGTACAACGACCTGGTTGGCGTGCCGTGGACCGAAGCGCTCGGCACCGCCGACCCCGCGGCGGCCGAGGCGTACTTCCGGGCCGACGGAACCGAGTTCGAGTGGCAGCGGGACGGCGGGCTGCGTACCAACCAACGCCGTTCCGCGGTGATCAGCCACCCGCTGACCGGCCGGCGGGTCTGGTTCAACCAGATCGCCTTCCTCAACGAGTGGACCATGGACCCGGCGGTCCGGGAGTACCTGGTGATGCAGTTCGGTGAGGCGGGGCTTCCCTTCAACACCCGCTACGGCGACGGGTCGTCGATCGACGCGGAGACCGTCGCGACGGTCAACGAGGTCTACGAGGCAGCGACCCTGCGTGAGCCCTGGCAGGCGGGGGACGTCCTCCTGGTCGACAACATCCGAATGGCACACAGCCGTGAGCCGTACACCGGTCCGCGCGAGGTGGGCATGGTGCTGGGCGCTCCGGTGCTGCTGGCCGACTGCTCGTCCCCCCATCGGCCCGCCGCCCCGTGACCAACCACTCCGGCCGATCCACCAACCGGCCGCCCCATCCTTCCGAACGGAGCCGTCCATCGTCATGAACGGACAGATCCCCCCTTTCGCGATCCCCTCGTTCGCTGTCGTCCCCGGTGCACAGGTGCACCAGGTGCTGAGCGGAGACGAGCGGCGGGTCATCTCCCTGGTCGAGGAGGTGTACCGGGCCCACGGAGAGGGTGACTCGGTCAACCCGCCGTCCTACTTCCTGCGCTTCCCGGACCGGCCGTCGTCGCGGATCATCGCGCTGCCCGCCTCGCTGGGCGGGCAGACTCGAATCGACGGCCTGAAGTGGATATCCAGCTTCCCGGAGAACATCCACGCGGGCATCCCCCGGGCCTCCGCAGTGCTGGTACTCAACGACCGGGACACCGGCTACCCGATCGCCTGCATGGAGAGCTCCATCATCAGTGCCACCCGGACGGCGGCCTCCGCCGCGCTGGCGGCCGACCTGCTCAGCCGGGAGCGGGGCCGCCCGCGCCGGGTCGGGTTCTTCGGGGTCGGGCTGATCGCGCGCTACATCCACACCTATCTCCGGGGGTCCGGCTGGGAGTTCGAGGAGATAGGGGTGCACGACCTCGACGCCGAGAACAGCGAGGGGTTCCGCTCGTACCTGGAGCACGACGGCGACGGCGGCCGGATCACCGTCCACGACTCGCCCGAGGCGCTGATCCGGTCGTGCGACCTGGTGGTGTTCGCCACGGTCGCCGGGACGCCGCATGTGACCGATCCCGGCTGGTTCTCGCACAACCCACTGGTGCTGCACGTCTCGCTGCGCGACCTGGCGCCGGAGATCGTGCTGTCCTCGGCCAACATCGTGGACGACATCGAGCACTGCCTCAAGGCCGAAACCTCCCCGCATCTGGCCGAACAGGCCGTCGGGCACCGGGAGTTCATCGACGGAACGTTGTTCGACGTACTGTCCGGCCGGATATCGGCGCCTGCCGACCGGCCGGTCGTCTTCTCGCCCTTCGGACTGGGCGTGCTCGACCTCGCGGTCGGCAAGTACGTCTACGACCGGATCCACGAGCGCGGCGAACTCGCCGTGGTGGCGGACTTCTTCCACGATGTCCACCGCTACGGGGAGGCCGACAGGAGCGAGGGCCGCCATGTGTGAGCGGAGGCGGCTGGTATGCCGGTGATCACCTCGCCCCAGGAGTTCAACACCGAAGACCTCTACGTCGACCTGCTCCCGGTGCTCGGCCGCCGGTTCTACCTGAAGGTCGAGGGGTTCAACTTCGCGGGCTCCATCAAGCTCAAGGCAGCGGCGGCGATGGTGGAGGCGGCCGAGCGGGCGGGCCGGCTGTCCGAGGACTCCGTGCTGGTGGAGTCCTCCTCGGGCAACCTCGGGGTGGCGCTGAGCGTGATCGCCGCCGACAAGGGCTACCGCTTCGTGTGCGTGACGGACAACCGGTGCAACCTCGCCACCCGGCGGATGATGGAGGCCCTGGGCACCGAGGTGTACACGGTGACCCGGCCGGCCGAGGAGGGCGGTTTCCTGGCCGCCCGGTTCGACCACGTCCGTGCGCTGTGCGCCTCCGACCCGGGCTACGTCTGGCTGAACCAGCACGCTAACCCGTACAACTGGCGTGCCCACCAGGACAGCACCGCGCCGGCCATCGCCGACCAGTTCCCCAACCTGGACGTGCTGTTCGTCGGGGCCGGCACCACGGGCACCCTGATGGGCTGCGCCCGGTACTTCCGGGAAAGCGGGCGGCCGGTGACCGTGGTCGCGGTCGACACGGTCGGCTCGGTGACCTTCGGCGGCCCGGCGCAGCCCCGAATGGTGCCGGGGCTGGGGGCGGGGGTGCGGCCGGAGCTGCTGGACGCCTCGTACGTCGACGACGTGGTGATGGTGTCCGAGCCGGAGACCGTCCGGGCCTGCCGTCGGCTGGCCGCCGCAGGCTTCCTGTTCGGCGGCTCCACCGGCACGGTCGTCGCTGGCGCGCGGCGCTGGCTGGACGCACACCGACCGGGTGAGGAGCTCACCGCCGTGGCGATCGCCCCCGATCTCGGCGAGCGCTACCTGGAAACGATCTACCAGGAGTCCTGGGTCCGCGACGTCTACGGCGACGTCGAACTTGAGGACCGGGACGACGTCGAGTACCGCCGTCGGCTGACCGAGTCGATGGCCTGAGAGCCGGGGCGGTCCCGCACCCCCGTCGGGATCGCCCCCACCCCAGCGGTGGTTCGTTGTCGGCAGGTTCGCGCGGGCGAAGGCCGTGAGACGAAGGCGTCAACTACGGCCTGGGGAGCCCGAGACAACAAAGCGGCTACCGTCAGGCAGGTGGTCGGCCAGCGCCGGCATCGCCGGTTCCTGCTGATCTCCTGGGCGCTGACCGGCTCGCCTGGACCCCCGCCGCACGGCACAGCTCCCACGCTGAGCGCGCCTGAGTCCGTCCGCGCTGTTTCCGCAGCCGCCCGCGCGAGGGCCCACGCCGGGCCCATGGATGCCGGTCCTCCGCAGGCCGACGCCGAACGGTACGAAGCCCGGCACCGCGGCCCGACGATTGCTGCCCCGTCTCTCCGGCGCGCGCTGTGGCCGGAACGCTGTGCGCACATTGCGCACAGCGTTCCTTGATGCGTATGATGTGCGCATCGAGGAACACCGTACGCACCGAGTGGGGGCAGACATGTCGAACAACGTGAGCTGGGACGAGCAGGGCAACTGGGCCGCCAAGGGCACGTGGGGGACCCGGGACTCGGCGGGCCGGAAGCTGGACCTCGCGCACTGGCAGTCCCGGCTCGACGAGCTGCGCGCCAAGCACCACGTGCCGGCCGCCTCCCTGGCGGTCCTCGTCGACGGTGCCGTCCACGAGCTGGCCAGCGGTGTGCTCCACCGCGGAACGGGAGTGGAGGCGACGACCGACTCGGTCTACCAGATGGGCTCGATCGCCAAGATCTACACCGCCACCCTGATCATGCAGCTCGTCGATGCAGGCCGACTGGACCTGGACGCGCCGGTCGTGGACGTACTGCCGGAGTTCTCGGTCGCCGATCCCGAGGTGACCAGGATGATCACCACGCGCCAGCTGCTCAGTCACACGAGCGGTCTCACCTGCGACTTCACCCATGACAGCGGGCGCGGCGACGACTGCCTCGCCCGGTACGTCGAGGCCGCGAAGGGAGTGGCCCTGGACTGCCCGCCCGGTGAGGCGCTCTCGTACAGCAGCGTCGGGTACAACGTGCTCGGCCGCATCGTCGAGGTGCTCACCGGCAAGGTCTGGGACGAGGCCCTGAAGGACCTGCTCCTCACCCCCCTCGGGCTCGACCGCACCGTGACGCTGCCCGAGGAGGCGCTGCGGTTCCGCGCGGCGATGAGCCACCTGGGCGAGCCGGGCCGGGACCCCGAGCCGGCGCCGTCCTGGGACCTGATGCCTCGCTCGGCCGGCCCCTACGGCCGGGTCATCGCCACCGCCGGGGACCTCGCGCGGCTCGCGCGGATGCACCTCGCGGGCGGGAAGGCGGAAGACGGTAGTCAGGTGCTCTCCGAGGAGGCCGTCGCGCTGATGCAGCGCCGGGTCGTGGACTCCCCGGACCGGTGGTCGGTCAGCGCCGACGGCTGGGGTCTGGGCTGGACCCTCTACGACTGGGACGGCGTCCAGGGCTACGGCCACGACGGCGCCTCCATCGGACAGTACGGCTACCTGCGCGTCGTCCCGTCGGCGGGCGTCGCGGTGGCGCTGCTCACCAACGGCGGCGGGGCGCGCGAACTGTACGCGGCGCTCTACCGGGAACTCCTCGCCGAACTGGCCGGGGTGACGATGCCGGACGCCTTCGCCCCGCCGGCCACGCCCCCCGTGGTCGACTTCGCACCGCTCGTCGGCACGTACCGGCGCGAGGGCGTGGTCATCACCGTGACCGAGCGGGACGGTGCGGGCCACCTGCTGTACGAGTTCGTCGACGGCATGAAGGACTTCTCCGACCCCTTGGAGATCGATCTGGTACCGGTGACGGAGACGGTCTTCGCCGGCACCGGCGTGGGCGCGGCGTTCAGCGAGGGCTACATGCCCGTCACCTTCTCCACGCTGCTGGACGGCACCGGTTGCGTGTACATCGGGATGCGCTGCGGCCCCAAGGTCGCGTGACCCGGCCGCGCCCGACCGAGCCGGGGCGGCGCCTCGGCTCGGGGCAAGGGGGCGGCCCCGGGCCGGTCCCCGAACCGGTACAGCCACCCCACGTCCCGGCCGAACGACCAGGTCAGCGCGGCCAGCGCGGTCAGGAGCAGACCGGCGCGCACGAGGTGGGGCAGGAACGGCGCGGTGGCCAGCAGCAGGGCGATCCCCTGGAACGCGGCCACCGCCTTGCGGCCCGTGCGCGGCGGCAGGGGAGCGCCCAGCCAGCGCAGCCCGCGGGCGGCCACCACGAACGCGTAGCGCATCGCGCCGATCAGCAGCACCCAGGGACCGAACCGCACCGCGGCGTCCACGCTCAGCACCAGGATCAGGACCGCGTCCACCTCCATGTCGAACCGGGCGCCCAACGGCGTCGCGGTACCCGTGCGTCGGGCGACCCTGCCGTCCACCGCGTCGAGGACCAGGGCCACCGCCGTCAGGGCGAGCAGCGGGAGCACCGGGCGCGCGCCCCCGAACGCCTCTGCCACCAGGGCCGTCACCCCGCCGACCAGAACCGTCCGCCCCAGGGTGACCCGGTTCGCCGGGCCGAGCCGGTGCGCGCCGGACCGGTCCAGCGCACGGGTCAACACGACCCAGCTGCCGGCCCCGAAGGCGAGCCCCGCCAGCCACCCCGCCGCGCCCAACCCGACCGTCGCACCGAGCAGGGCCAACAGCAGCACCTGGGCGCCCGCACCGATCGCCGCCTCGTGCCGCGGCGCCGGGAACCCCCGTCGCCCGCAAGCCTGGTTCAGGTCCATCGCGCACCTTCCTCCCCGGTGACAGGGCTGACTCCCGCCGCGTACCGTGTCGCGGTCTCTGCCTCAGTACGCGGGGCGTCGGGGGATCGTTCACCCCCACGGCGGTGCTCCTGCACCCGCCCGGCCCCGCGCCGCGACCGACGACAGGAGCGCCCGTGACACCGCGCACCCCGCCCCGTACCGCCCGCGCCTACTGGCTGACCGCCCCCGGGCAGGGGGAGATCCGCAACGTGCCGCTGCCCGAACCGGGCGAGGGGGACGTCGTCGTCCGGACCCTGTACTCGGGGGTCAGCCGGGGGACCGAGACGTTGGTGTTCCGCGGCGGGGTCCCGGCCAGCCAGCACACCGCGATGCGGGCCCCGTTCCAGGACGGGGACTTCCCGGCGCCGGTCAAGTACGGGTACCTCAACGTGGGACGGGTGGAGGCGGGACCGGCCGGACTCCTCGGCCGCACGGTGTTCTGCCTGTACCCGCACCAGACCCGGTACGTCGTGCCCGCCGGTGCCGTCACGCCCGTGCCCGACTCCGTGCCCGCCGCCCGCGCCGTGCTCGCCGGGACCGTCGAGACGGCGGTCAACGCCCTGTGGGACGCGGCCCCCCTCGTCGGGGACCGGATCGCCGTCGTCGGCGGCGGAATGGTGGGGGCCTCGGTCGCCGCGCTGCTGGCCCGCTTCCCCGGCGTACGCATCCAACTGGTGGACGCCGACCCGGGCCGGGCCGCCCTCGCCGAGGCGCTCGGCGTCTCCTTCGCCGCGCCCGGGGACGCCCTCGACGACTGTGACCTCGTCGTCCACGCCAGCGCCACCGAGGAGGGGCTCACCCGCTCCCTGGAACTCCTCGGCCCCGAGGGCACCGTGCTCGAACTCAGCTGGTACGGGGACCGGAAGGTGTCCCTGCCGCTCGGCGAGGCGTTCCACTCGGGCCGACTGGTGGTGCGCGGCAGCCAGGTCGGGGCCGTGGCCCCCGCCCGCCGCTCCCGACGCACCTTCGGGGACCGGCTGGCCCTCGCCCTCGACCTGTTGGCCGATCCCGTCCTCGACGCGCTCGTCTCCGGCGAGTCGGCCTTCGACGACCTCCCGCGGGACATGGCACGGATCGCCTCCGGGGAGCTGCCCGGCCTGTGCCACCGGGTCGTGTACGGGGGCGACGGGTGAGAAGTCACGCTGCCTGAACAATTCGCGCGAGGAATCCGTAGAAGGGGGCGAGCCCCGGCACCGGACCGGTACGCCGTACCTGGAGGGTCCTTGTTCAGCATCACCGTTCGCGACCACCTGATGGTCGCCCACAGCTTCCGCGGCGAGGTCTTCGGCCCCGCGCAGCGACTGCACGGCGCCACGTTCCTCGTGGACGCCACCTTTCGCCGTACCGCCCTGGACGACGACGGCATCGTGGTCGACATCGGGCTGGCCGCCCGCGAACTGGGAGCAGTCGTCGCGGAGTTGACGTACAGAAACCTGGACGAGGAGCCGGCGTTCGCCGGCGTCAACACCTCGACCGAGTTCCTGGCCCGGGTGATCGCGGACCGGCTGGCCGAACGGGTGGGGGCCGGCGCCCTGGGAGAGGGCGCCCGGGAACTGTGCGGCATCAGCGTCACCCTCCACGAGTCCCACGTCGCCTGGGCCAGCTACGAGCGTGCACTGTGACCCCGGCCCCCGCACCGACCCCGGCCCACAGCTCCGCCCCGCACCCGCACGGCCCGCACGGCCCGCCCCCCGTGGTGCCGATCGAGGTCCGCGGCCCCGCGACGCCCGCCGCGCTCAGGCCGACCGAAGCCCGTCCGGTGCACTTCGTGATGCCCGGCGGGGTGGACGACCCGGACACCCCCAGCGGCGGCAACACCTACGACCGACGGGTCAGCCTGGACCTGTCGGGCTTCGGCTGGGACGTCCGGGCCCTCGCCGTCCCCGGCACCTGGCCCCGCCCCGACGCCCTGTCCGTGGCCCAACTCGCCCACCTGCTCGCCGGGTTGCCCGACGGCAGCGTCGTGCTCCTCGACGGACTGGTCGCCTGCGCGGTGCCCGAGGTCCTCGTCCCCGAGGCCGAACGGCTGCGGCTCGCCGTGCTGGTGCACCTGCCGCTCGCCGACGAGACCGGACTCGACCCCGCGACCGCGACCGAACTCGACGCCCTGGAGCGCACCACCCTGCGCGCCGTCTCCGCGGTCATCGCGACCAGCGACTGGGCGGCCCAACGACTGGTCAACCACCACGGCCTGGCCCGCCGCCGGGTGCACGTCGCCGCTCCCGGTACGGACATCGCCCCGCTGGCCACCGGAACCGACGGCATCTCCCAGTTGGTGTGCGTCGCCTCGGTCACCCCGCGCAAGGGCCAACACCGGCTGGTCCGGGCCCTCGCCAGCGTCGCCGACCTGCCGTGGACCTGCGTCTGCGTCGGCAGTCTCGACCGCGACCCCGCCTACGTCACCAAGCTGCGCGCCCTCATCGCCCACCACGGGCTCACCGACCGGATCGGGCTCGCCGGTCCGCAGACGGGGGCGGCGCTCCACGCCAGCTACGCGAGCGCCGACCTGATGGTGCTCGCCTCCCGCACCGAGACCTACGGCATGGCCGTCACCGAAGCCCTGGCCCGGGGCGTCCCCGTGCTCGTCAACGACGTCGGCGGACTGCCCGAAGCGGTGGGCCGCGCCCCCGACGGCGCGCTGCCCGGAGTGTTGCTGCCGCCCAGGGACCCCGCCGCGCTGAGCACCGCGATCCGCCGCTGGTTCGACGAGCACGACGAACGCCAACGACTCAAGGCGGCGGCCCGGCAGCGGCGGACCTCGCTCGACGGATGGGCGACCACCGCCCGCAGCCTCTCCGGGGTCCTCGAACAACTCCGCCGCGACAGTTGGAGCACCCCGTGACGAGGACCGCCCCCGATCCGACGGCGTTCACCCCGCAATGGCTCGCCCTGCGCGAACCCGCCGACGCCGAGGCCCGCTCGGCCGCCCTGCTCGGTCCGCTCCGGGCCCGGCTCGGGCACCGGGCCACCGCCGGCGCACCCCTGGTCGTCCACGACCTGGGCTGCGGCACCGGGGCCATGTCCCGCTGGCTGGTGCCCCGACTGCCCGGACCCCAGCACTGGATCCTGCACGACCACGATCCCGACCTCGCCCGACGGGCCGCCGAGGGCATGCCCCCGTCCGCCGCCGACGGCTCCCCGGTGACCGCGGTGGTCCGGGGCACGGACGTGGGCCGGCTGTCGGCGGCCGTGCTCGCCGACGCCTCGCTGGTCACGGCGTCCGCGCTGCTGGACATCCTGACCGCCGAAGCCGTCGACGCACTGGCCGCCGCCTGCGCGGCGGCCGGCTGTCCGGCCCTGCTGACGCTCTCCGTGCTCGGCCGGGTGGACCTGACCCCCGCCCACCCCGCCGACGCGGAGGTCACGGACGCCTTCAACGCGCATCAGCGCCGCAGCGGGCTGCTCGGCCCGGACGCCGTCCCCTTCGCCACCGATGCCTTCGCCCGCCAGGGCATGACGGTCCGGGTCCACGCCAGCCCGTGGCGGCTCGCGGCCGGCTCGCCCCTGCTCGGTGAGTGGCTGCGCGGTTGGGTCGGCGCGGCTCGGGAGCAGCGCCCCGACCTGGCGGGCCGACTGGACGACTACCTCGCCCGTCGGCTGGCCGCCGACGCGGCCGGCGAGCTGCGGGCGACCGTCCACCACGCGGACGTCCTGGCCCTCCCCAGGAACCGGGACACCACGCCGTGACCCCCGCCCCGAGCACGACCGGGTCCCGTCGCCGCGGGCTGCGCAGACACGCGTCCTCGCTCGCGGGCGCCGCCGTACTCGCCGCGCTCCTGCGGTACCTCGACACCGCAGCCCTCGCCGCCGCGCTGGACCGCATCGACCCCGCCACCGTGCTCGCCGCCCTCGGCATCGGGGCGACGACCACGCTGCTCAGCGCCAGCCGCTGGTGTCTCGTCGCCCGCGCGCTCGGCCTGGGACTGGAGCTCGGGCGGGCCGTCGCCGACTACTACCGCTCGCTGTTCCTGAACGTGGTCCTACCGGGCGGGGTGCTCGGCGACCTCGACCGCGCACTGCGCCACGGCCGGGACAGCGGCCACCCGAGCCGTGCCGTCCGCGCGGTCGTCCTGGAACGGGCGGCAGGACAACTGGCCCTGTGCGCGGTCGGCGTCGGCGTGCTGCTCGGCCTCCCGTCCCCGGTGGCCGACCGGGCCCGCGCCCTCGCCACCGGTCCCCCCGCGCTGGCCGCCCTCGGGGCCGGCCTCCTCGTCCTCGGTGCGGTGGTGGCCGCAGGTCCGCGGGCCCGACGGCTGCGTTCGGCGTGCGCGGGCGCGTGGCGCGTCCTGTGCGCGCCCGGGGTACTCGGTGCCTCGTTCGCGGCACTGGCCGGACACCTCTGCCTGTTCTGGCTCGCGGCGCGCGTCACGGGGGTGAGCGCACCCCTCACCGTTCTGCTCCCGCTGATGGTCCTCGCCCTGCTGGCGATGTCGCTCCCGTTGGGCGTCGGCGGGTGGGGGCCCCGCGAGGGCGTCACGGTGTGGGCGTTCGCCGCCGCCGGACTCGGCGCGGGGCACGGTCTCGCCGTGTCCGTGGTGTACGGGGTACTGAGTGCCGTCGCCGCGCTGCCGGGCGCCGTGGTGCTTCTCTCCCGCAGGCGCACGGAACGCGTCCCCCACTCCGGTACGCGCGCCGGCCCCCGTACGCGCCCCCGCGCCCTATTGACCGGTCGGACTGGTCGGACTGGTCGGATCGATGGGACCGGTCGGAACGGTGAGGTCGAACTCGAAGAGCGTGTCCTCACCGAGGAACGCCCGCCGCAGCGGCGGGCGCCGTGCCGCACGCATCACGTCCGGACCGTCGAACCGCAGCCCGGGAACCCCGTCCCCGAGCAGGACCGGCGCCACCGTCACGTACAGCCGTTCCAGTGCGCCCGCGTGCAGGAAGCGGGACACGGTGACGCCGCCCCCCTCGACGAGCACCCGCCCCAGTCCACGCCGGTTCAGCACCTCGACCAACCGCTGCGGGGCGAACGCCTCCCGGTCGGGCAGCCACACCACGGTCACCCCCTCGGCGACGAGGTGCGGGGGCCTCCCGTCCGGACCGACCAGCCACAGGGTGGGTGCCGATCCGTCGGTGAAGACGTGTCGGTCGGCGGGGACCCTGCCGTGCGGGTCGAGTACGACGCGCACGGGATGGGCCCCCTCGCAGGCCCGGACGGTGAGCCGCGGGTCGTCGGACACCGCGGTGCCCGCTCCGACCAGCACGGCGTCGGCCAGCGCACGCAGCCGGTGCAGATGGCGGCGGTCCTCGTCGCCGGTGACGTAGTCGGCGTCGCCGGTCCGGGTGGCGATGAACCCGTCGACGCTCTGGCCGAGTTGGGCGAAGGCGAGGCGTGGGCCGGCGAGACAGAGCGGGAGGTAGCGCGCCACGAGATCCGTGGCCGCTGCCGTCGCGGGTCCGTCCCAGCACCAGGTGCCGTCGGACCGTTCGACGAGCCCGACGCTCCGGGCGTGCGCCGGGGTGCGGACGGTGAGCAGTCGTCGCCAGGCCGAGGAGCCGGTCAGCGCGCCGGCGGAGGAGGTCCCGTTCACGGTGCGTCGCCCCCGATGCTCTGCGCCAGCAGCGCGTGGTGGGCGCCGAAGGAATCCGTCAGCGACTCCAACAGCGCCTTCCCCTTGGCCGCCGTGGCACGGGACGGCCGGCCGATGACACCGGACTTCGTGTAGGCGCCCATGCCGAGGGTCAGGAGGTGCGCGCGATCGCCCGCGCAGTGGTCGGCGGACGCGTGGCCCGGGCGCAGGAGTTCCGGATGCGTGTGCAGCAGGATCGACGTTTCGATCTCGCCCGCGTGCATGTCGTCGTGGGCGGAGGTGACGATGCCGGCGGCGGCACCGGCGGACCTCCAGTCCGCCGGGCCGGGGAACAGGGACATGCGCGTCCCCCGGGCGGCGGACTCCTGAACCGTGTTGCGCAGCACGTAGTTGCCGCCGTGACCGTTGACGAGTGCGAGCGCGTGCACCCCGGAGTTCCGGAGCGAACGGGAGATGTCCTCGACGACGTGGTGGAGGGTGACCGCGGAAATGCTGACCGTGCCCGGCCAGTCGGCGTGTTCGTGGGAACACGAGACGGTGAGCGGAGGAAGGAGGAGGACCGTGTGGGAACCGGCGATCCGATGAGCCAGTTCGTTGGCTATCAACGTATCCGTGGTCATCGGGAGGAAGGGGCCGTGCTGTTCAAAACTACCGATGGGAAGGACCGCGACGACGGCGCCGCGTTCACGTATCTCCTCGGTCGTGCCCGTCGGTAGGAAAGCGACGGCGTCGTGACCTGATGTCGGTTTAGTCATTTCGCTCCTGTGGAATTCCGCTGGACGGCAGGAGCAGCGTACGCGCCCCGGACCAACTCCGGTCGACGGGGACGGAAATGAGTGGTTGATGAGGTTCTTGACGACGTTTTCCCGCCCCCGGAGGCGGGTGCCGGCGGCCGAGTTCGACGGGGCGACCGCGGCCTTCCCGAAGGCCGTCAACAGCCCCCGGGAGGGTTCCGGCGCCTCGCTCGGCACGCGAACCGCCGTTCCCCCGGACGGTGTCGAACGGGTCGTGGAGGTGCGCCTTTCCACCGAGTACGGCGAGTTCACCGCCGTCGGCTACCGACCCGGCGACTCCGGTGCGGAACAGATGGTCCTCGTCCACGGCGAGCCCGGCGGGGAGCACGTGCTGACCCGGTTGCACTCGGAGTGCCTGACCGGGGACGCGTTCGGATCGCGGCACTGCGAATGCGGCGAGCAGCTCGGGGCCGCGCTGGAGGCCATAGCGGCGGAGGGGGCCGGCATCCTGGTGTACCTCCGCGGCCACGAAGGGCGCGGGATCGGGCTGGTCGCCAAGCTCCAGGCGATGCGTCTCCAGGCGGAAGGGCTGGACACGGTCGAGGCGAACCTCGCCCTGGGGCTCCCCGTCGACGCCCGTGACTACGCGGTGGCGGCCCGGATGCTGGGCGACCTCGGGGTGCGTTCGGTGCGACTCCTTTCCAACAATCCGCGCAAGGGGGAGTCGCTGCTCCGGCACGGTATCGGGGTCAGCGAACGCGTACCGCTGCTCATACCGCCGCACGCCGAGAACCTGGCCTACCTCCGGGCCAAACGAGAACGCCTCGACCACGTCCTGCCGCACCTCGACCGAATGGCCGGACCTTCCTGACGGTCGGCTTTCGGAGCAGGGACTCCCGCACATCGAGGTGGGCCGTTCCGTCGTTTTCGTTCCGGCATTCGGGTGCCCGTTCCGGGCGGCTGTTCCCGGGGCTCCGTGCGGTTCCCCCTTCACCTCTCCTCGGATTCACCAAGGGGCTCCCCGGATCGTGGGCGCAGGCCGTGTCGTATTCCGTCCGCTCTTGAATCCCTTTCGCAGAGAGGAATTCCCTCGACGCCATTAGGCTGTGCCTGGTCGTCCAGTGATGGACCGCAACGAACCGGGCGGGTCGCAGGGTGTGCCGACCGCCCGGGAACCGCTCCGGGAGCGAGACGCGAGGACCCGATGGCAGCCACGACACCGGCCACGACCCCGGGGAACCACGGCCTCGTCGTCGGGCGGGAACACTCCCCGTCCACCGCGCCGGGGGCGGGCGTCCCGGCCGTCCTCACCGCCGGCCCCGCGGCCCCGGCCCGCACCCTGATCGACGTGCTCGACGCGTCCGTGCGCCGCCACCCCGGGGAACCCGCGCTGGACGACGGCACCACCCGACTCACCTACCGGGCCCTGGCCCTGGAGGTCGAGCGGCTCCGGCGCCGCCTCACCGAAGCGGGGGCGGGGCCCGGCACCCGGATCGGGGTCCGTGTCCCGTCCGGCACCAACGACCTGTACGTGGCGATCCTCGCCGTCCTGGCCAGCGGAGCCGCGTACGTACCCGTGGACGCGGAGGACCCCGACGAACGGGCCGAGCTGGTGTTCGCCGAGGCCGGCGTACGGGCGGTGATCGGCGCCGGCCACCACCTCACGCACCGCGTCCCGCTGCCCGGACGCGACCCCACCGGACGCACCGCGCCCGCACCCCGACCCGCGCCCGCGCACGACGCGTGGATCATCTTCACCTCCGGCTCCACCGGCACCCCCAAGGGCGTGGCCGTCACCCACCGCTCCGCCGCCGCGTTCGTCGACGCGGAGGCCGCCCTGTTCCTCACCGACGACCCGATCGGCCCCGGGGACCGGGTCATGGCCGGACTGTCCGTCGCCTTCGACGCCTCCTGCGAGGAGATGTGGCTCGCCTGGCGCCACGGCGCCTGCCTGGTCCCCGTACCCCGCTCCCGGGTCCGCGACGGCGTCGACCTGGGACCCTGGCTGGCCGCCCAGGAGATCACCGTCGTCTCGACCGTGCCCACCCTCGCCGCCCTGTGGGAACCGGAGACCCTCACCCACGTCCGGCTCCTCATCTTCGGCGGGGAGGCGTGCCCGCCGGAGCTGGCGCAGCGACTGGTGACCGAGGGCCGTGAGGTGTGGAACACCTACGGGCCCACCGAAACCACCGTCGTCGCCTGCGCCGCCCTGCTCACCGGCGCGGAACCCGTCCGGATCGGCCTGCCCCTCAACGGCTGGGAACTCGCGGTCGTCGACGACACCGGGCGGCCCGTACCGATGGGCGCCACCGGACAACTCGTCATCGGCGGCGCCGGACTCGCCCGCTACCTCGACCCCGTCAAGGACGCCGAGAAGTACGCACCGCTCGACTCCCTCGGCTGGCCGCGCGCCTACTGCAGCGGTGACCTCGTCCGGGCCGAACCCGAAGGACTGGTGTTCCTCGGCCGGGGCGACGAGCAGGTCAAACTCGGCGGCCGACGCGTCGAGTTGGGTGAGGTCGACGCCGCCCTGTCCGCGCTGCCCGGCGTCACCACCGCCGCGGCGGCCGTCCGCACCGCCCCCGGCGGCAGCCGACTCCTCGTCGGCTACCTCGTCGTCGCGGACGACTGGGACCGGACCGCGGCCCTCAACCGGCTGCGCACCGAACTGCCCGCCGCCCTGGTGCCGTTGCTCGCCCCGGTGCCAGGGCTGCCCACCCGCACCTCCGGCAAGGTCGACCGCGACGCCCTGCCCTGGCCACTGCCCGGGCTCCCCCGCGAGGCCCCCGCAGGGACGTTGTCCCCCGCCGAAGCCTGGCTCGCCGAGCAGTGGAGCCGGGCCCTCGGCGTGCCCGTCACCAGCCGCGACGACGACTTCTTCGCCATCGGCGGCACCAGCCTCGCCGCCGCCCGCCTCATCACCCGACTGCGGAGCCGCTACCCGACGGCCGCCGTCCTCGACGTCTACCAGCAGCCCGTGCTGCGCACCCTCGCCCGACGCCTGGAACGGTCCGCCCGCGTCACCGCCGCCGCCCGCACCGTCGCCCCCGTGCCCCGGCGCGCCCAGGTCCTGCAAACCCTGCTGCTGCTCCCCCTGTTCACCGTCACCGGGCTGCGGTGGAGCGTGGCGCTGTTCGCCCTCGGCAACGTCCTGCACTCCCTCGGGCCCTATCCCTGGGCCCCCACCGCCCCCTGGTGGCTGGTCCTCGCCGCAGCAGCCGCCCTCTTCACCCCGCCCGGCCGGCTCGCCCTCGCCGCCGGCGGCGCACGGCTGCTGCTGCACGGGGTGCGCCCCGGCACCCACCCGCGCGCGGGCTCCGTCCACCTGCGACTGTGGACCGCGGAGCGCCTCGCCGAGCACACCGGCGCCACCGCCCTCACCGGTGCCTGGCTCCAGCGGTACGCCCGTGCCCTGGGCGCCCGCATCGCCACCGACGTCGACCTGCACTCCCTGCCCCCCGTCACCGGACTGCTGCGGCTCGGCCGGGGCTGCGCCGTGGAGTCCGAGGTGGACCTCTGCGGCCACTGGCTGGACGGCGACCGACTGCACATCGGCACCGTCCGGGTCGGCGCCGGAGCCGTGATCGGCACCCGCAGCCTGCTGTTCCCCGGCGCCCGGATCGGCAAGCGCGCCGAGATCGCCCCCGGCTCCGCCGTCACCGGTCGGGTGCCCGCCGGGCAGCGCTGGGCCGGGGCCCCCGCCGTCAAACTCGGCAAGGCGAAGCGCGACTGGCCCCACACCCGCCCGCCCCGCTCCCCGCACTGGCGCGCCATGTACGGGGCCACCGGCTCGGCCCTGCTCCTGCTCCCCCTGCTCCCCACCCTGCCCGCGCTCCTCGTCGCGGGCGCGTTCATCGACCCGGCAGCCACCCTGCCGGAGGCCCTGGACGACGCCCTGCTCGCGGTCGTCCCGGCGGCGCTGGCCTTCGGCCTCGGATACGCGCTGCTGCTGCTCGTCGCCGTCCGGCTGCTCAACCTCGGCCTGCGCACCGGCGTCCACCCCGCCCACAGTCGCACCGGATGGCAGGCGTGGACGGTCACCCAGCTCATGGACCTGGCCCGCGACACCCTCTTCCCCCTGTACGCCGGGTTGATCACCCCCGTCTGGCTGCGGCTGCTCGGCATGCGGATCGGTCGGGGCGCCGAGGTGTCGACCGTCCTCGCCCTGCCCAGCCTCACCACCGTCGGCGAGGGCGCCTTCCTCGCCGACGACACGCTCACCGCCCCGTTCGAGCTCGGCGGCGGCTGGGTGCGCATCGGCCGCGCCCGGATCGGCCGCCGGGCCTTCCTCGGCAACTCCGGCATGACGGCACCCGGCCGCCGCGTTCCGGACGGCGGACTCGTCGGCGTGCTGTCCGCCACCCCGAAGAAGGCCAAGAAGGGCAGCTCGTACCTGGGGCTCCCCCCGGTCCGGCTGCCGCGCGCCACCGAGGACGGCGACCACAGCCGCACCTACGATCCCCCCGCCCGACTGCTGTGGGCGCGCGCCCTGGTCGAACTGTGCCGCCTGGTGCCCGTGTTCCAGTCGGTCGCCCTGGCCGTACTGACCCTCGCCGCGCTGAGCGCCCTCACCTCCGCCCTCGGCGCCTGGACCGCCGTCGCCCTGTCCGGAGCGGTCGTGCTCGCCGCGGGCCTCGCCGCCTGCCTGGTGACGGTGCTCGCCAAGTGGCTGCTCGTCGGACGGCACCGGGCCGGTGCACACCCGCTGTGGAGCGGCTTCGTGTGGCGCAACGAACTCGCCGACACCTTCGTGGAGGTCGTGGCGGTGCCCTGGCTCGCCGGCTCGGTGCCCGGAACGCCCCTGCTGACGCTCTGGCTGCGGGCCCTCGGCGCCCGGATCGGCCGGGGCGTCTGGTGCGAGAGCTACTGGCTGCCCGAGACCGATCTGGTGACCCTCGGCCTCGCCAGCACCGTCAACCGCGGCTGCGTCCTCCAGACGCACCTCTTCCACGACCGCATCCTGCGGACCGACACGGTGGAGCTGCGGGCGGGCGCCACCCTCGGGCCGAACGGGATCGCCTTGCCCGGCAGCACCATCGGCGCCCGCACCAGCGTGGGGCCCGCCTCCCTCGTCATGGCCGGCGAGTCGGTGCCCGCCGACTCCCGCTGGCTGGGCAACCCGATCGAAGCGTGGCGGCCCTGAACGGCCCGCCGCCGCACCACCGGCCCCGCGCGGGGAGCGAGCCGGCGGCGAGCGGCCACCGGCTCCCCGACCCGGACCCGTACTTCCCGGGGCACGGCGACCCCCGATTCCGGGTGCACCGCTACGAGATCGCCCTCGACTACCGACCCGACCCCAACCGGCTCGCCGGCAGCGCCCGGATCACCGCCACGGCCGGACCCGCGGCCCTCGCGGAGTTCCAACTCAACCTGAACGACTTCCGGATCGGCCGCGTCCGCGTCGACGGACGACAGCCCCGCTGGACGCACCGCGGCGGCCGGCTGCGACTGCGCCCGGTCAAGGTCCCGCGGGCCGGCGCCGCGTTCACCGTCGAGGTCCAGTGGTCCGGCAACCCGAAGCCGGTGCGGAGCCCGTGGGGCGGCCTGGGCTGGGAGGAACTGACCGACGGCGCCCTCGTCGCGAGCCAACCCATCGGCGCACCGTCCTGGTTCCCCTGCAACGACCGGCCCGCCGACAAGGCGTCCTACCTGGTCTCCGTGACCACCCCGTCCGCGTACTCCGTGGTGATGGGGGGACGGCTGCTCAGCCGGGTCGCCAGGGCCAGCACCACGACCTGGGTGTACGAGCAGTCCGCACCGACCTCCAGCTACCTCGTCGGCCTCGCCATCGGCAGGTTCCGGACGGTCCTGCTGGGCGATCCGACCCTCGGCGTCCCGCAGACCGCGCACCTACCGGCGCACCTCTTCCCGAAGTTCACCCGGGACTTCGCCCGGCAACCCGGGATGATGGACCTGTTCGAGGAACTCTTCGGCCCGTACCCCTTCGACGAGTACACCGTCGTGATCGCCGACGAGGAACTGGACGTGCCCGTCGAGGCGCAGGGCCTGTCGCTGTTCGGCACCAACCACGTGGACGGCGCCGGGGGTTCGGAACGCCTCATCGCCCACGAACTGGCCCACCAGTGGTTCGGCAACAGCGTGAGCATCGCCGACTGGCGACACATCTGGCTCAACGAAGGACTCGCGAAGTACGCCGAGTGGCTGTGGTCGGAGCGCTCCGGCGGACGTACCACCACCGAACTGGCCGGGGCCGCCCACCGGATGCTCGCCTCCCGCCCGCGGGACCTGCTGCTCGCCGACCCGGGCCGCCCGCACATGTTCGACGACCGGCTCTACGAGCGGGGCGGCCTCACCGTGCACGCACTGCACCGCGCACTCGGGGACGGGGCGTTCTTCCGGATGCTCCGGGGGTGGGCCGCCCGGCACCGCGGCGGCGCGGTCAGCACCGCCGCGTTCGCCGCCCACGCGGCCCAGTACGCGGACCGGCCGCTGGACGACCTGTTCGCGGCCTGGGTGCACGGCACCGAGCTGCCCCCGCCGCCCACCGGCTGACCCCGCCGAAGTGCTGCCGGGCGCCGTCCGACGTCAGCAGGTCTGCTTGCCGAAGGTGTAACCCCGGGCCTTGAGCGTCTTGAGGATCTTCGGGAGCGCCGCCACGGTCTGACTGCGGTCACCGCCCGCGTCGTGCAGCAGCACCACGGACCCGTTGCGGACGTTGTTCAGGACCCGCGACTCGATCGCGGCCCGCCCCGGCCGGGCCCAGTTCTGGGTGTCCACCGACCACAGCCGGATCCCCTTGCGCAGTGCCGCCGCCCGGTCGCGGACCGTCTGGTTCACCGCCCCGTACGGCGGGCGCAGGCAGGTGGGCGTCGTGTTCGTCTGGGCGCGTATCGCGGCGTCCGTCCGGTTCACCTCGGACTTGAACGTCGCCGCGCTGACGGTCCGCAGGTCGACGTGCGACCAGGTGTGGTTCTGGATGCTGTGGCCCTCCCGGTGGGCCCGCTTGGTGGTGGCGGGCCTCGCCGCGACGTTGGCCCCGTTCTGGTAGAACGTCGCCTTGGCGCCGTACTGCTTCAACAGGTCCAGCACCTTGGGCGTGTGGACGCCCGGGCCGTCGTCGAAGGTCAGGTACACCACCTTGGCGGGCGCCGGCGCGGCGACGGCGGGCGCGGCGACGAGGACGGACCCGGTCAGCGCCCCGGCCACCACGACGCTGACCACGGCCGTGCGCCCCCGCCCGGCGCCCCCGGCCTTTCCTCCCGTTTCGTGGGCCCGCCGCCCGATCCGTCCGTTCTGCCCGCTGTCTACGGCCATGCCTGTGTTCATGAGAATCCCTCTCCGTACCGGGAGTTGTGCGAGTCGATCACGTCGAGCAGCTGAATCGCGGGGGTTTGCCCACGGAACCGATCAAGTCACGGCTCGACGACGACAGTTCAGACACATTCAGGGGGCGGTCGGTTGCATTCCGTTTCGCGCCGGTGCGTCCGTACGCCGGGCGCACGGAAAAGGAGTGGCGCAGGTCACCCCGTTCGCTTACCTTGTCCGCTCGTGACCCATGACGCCCAGCGCTCGTCGACCCACCCGACCCCGCCCGAGCAGTCCGCCCCCTCGGACCCCGAGCGCCCCGTCGAAGCCCCCGAGAAGCTGTTCTCCCCGACGTACCGGGCGGCCACCACCACCTTCGCGGCGGTGATGTTCCTGACCGGTCTCGCCGCGCTCGCCGTGATCCCCACCTTGCCGACCGCAGCCGAAGCCCTGGACGGAGTGCGTCTCTTCCCGCTGGTGGCGGGCTGCTTCGTGGCCGCGAGCCTGTTCGGCGGGGTCCTGGGCGGCCACTGGGCGGACCGCTCCGGCGCCCACCGCCCCCTGGCCGCCGGCATGGCGCTGGCCGTCGTCACCCTGGTCGTCTCGGGCGTCAGCACCTCGATCTGGCACCTGGCCGCCGGGCGGTTCCTCGACGGCGTGGCCGCCGGCATGGTGGCGGTGGCGGTCAACACCGCGATCGGCCAGTCCTACCCCCCGGCCCTGCGCCCGCGTGCCCTGGCGCTGATGAGTACCTGCTGGATCGTGCCCTCGCTGATCGGGCCGCCACTGGCCGGGGTGGTGGCCGAGCTCTGGTCCTGGCGCACGGTGTTCCTCGGGCTCGCCGTGCTCACCCTGATCCCGGCGCTCGCGGTGGTGGCCGTACTGCGCGGCGTGTCCTGGTCGACCGCCCCCACGGCGGAGGCGGTCGAGGCGACCCGGCCCCCGCTGCTGCTCGCGGCGACGGTCAGCGTCGGCGCCGCGCTGGCCCAGTACGGTGTGTCGGGCTGGGACGCGTGGCACCTGCTGTTCGCGGGCGGCGGCCTCGTCCTGCTCGTCGCCTTCACCCCGCGGCTGCTGCCGCCGGGAACCTTCCGGGCCGCGCGCCGACTGCCCGTGACGGTGCTGTTGCGCGGGCTGGGGTCCGGGGTGTTCTTCACCCTGGAGGCGCTGGTGCCGCTGATGCTCGTCACCGACCGGGACGCACCGCCCCTGATGATCGGCCTCGCCTTCACCAGCGCCGCCCTGGCCTGGGCCGCCGCGTCCTGGGTGCAGGGACACCTCCTGGTGGGCTGGCCACGGCACCGATTGGTCTCCGTGGGCGCGGTGGTGCTCGCCCTGGCCGTCGTGGTCGCGGCCGTGGGAACGGTCCCCTCGCTCCCGCCGGTCCTCGCCGCATCGGCGATGCCGGTGGCGGCCCTGGGGATGGGACTGGTCGCCCCCTCGCTCACCGTGCTGTCCCTGGCGCACAGCCCGGCCGCTCGGCAGGGCTACGCCAGCGGTGCGATGCAGACCTCGCAGAACCTCGGACAGATCTCGGTCCTGGGCATCGGTTCGGCCGCCCTGAACATCTGCCTCGCCGTCGGTACGGACCGCTCCGCGGGCTACGCCACCGCGTTCGTCCTGCTGCTGATCCCCTGCCTCCTCGCCGTCCTGCTGTCCGCCCGGACCCGCCACCCGTGATCCGTCCGCGGGAGGGGGCCGTGCTCCCCGGTGTTTCCGGTGCGGACTCACCCGTGCCGGGAACAGGCCCCGTGCAACAACGTGAAGAACTCCCGCTCGTTGCCGACCAGACCGGCGGCGGCCAGCGCCCGCTCGGCCTCGGCGAGCACCCCCGCCGGGACGACGACCGGCCGGGCCGGTCCGGGCGGCGCGTCGAGGACCGCCCGTACGGTGTGCAGCAGGCGGAGGTACGCCTGGACCGCGGAGCGCTCGCTGTCGGTCATCACGGCGGTGGGCATCGGTCGTCTCCCTGAGTGTCGGGGATCGTGCGATCGGCTGGACACGGCACTGCGCGCACCAGCTTGCCCCCTGCGACTGACAACCCGTCCGCTCCACGCCCGCAACGGCCCCGTGCGGCCCCGGTCGGGCGACGGACCCGCCCCCGCCCCGCGGGTCCGGCGCCTGAACGACGGAGTCAGTCCGCTGACGGACAGTCGGCCCTGCGGGCCGCCGCGACCACCGGAGAGTGGCGCAGCGCCAGGGACATCCGCACCAGGTCCCGCGGGCCCTCACCGGACAACGCGGCGGGCGGCGCCGCGGCGTCGTGCTCCAGAGCGGCGCCCTCGGGGTCGGCGGCGCGTGCCCGGACCGCTGCGGTCACCATCGCCGCGTCGGCGACGGCGTGCGCCTGGTCGGGTCCGCTGCCGTCCCGTACGGCGGCGGCGTAGGCGCCGGCGCGGATCCGGCCGTCGAAGTACGGGTACAGACAGAGCATCCCGTCGTGGATGTCGGACTCGCGCTGGATGACGAGCAGTTCGACGGACGGCCACCAGACCAGGCGTGGCGGGTGCCCCCCGTGCGGGCCGAGTCCGCGCAGCTCGTGCCAGAGCGGGCCGAGCCGCCGGTAGGTCGACCAGATCTCCAGCCGGTCCGTGAGGCGTTGGAAGGCGAGCGGCAGACAGAAGCCGACCGCGGTGAACCCGGCCGCGACCGAAGCGAGCAGGGGAGCGGTGTCGGTGCTCAGCCCGTCGAGGTCGGTCCGTCCCGACCAGCAGGCGAACACGGCGGTGAACTTGGTGGTGGCGTAGGCCAGGTTGAACAGGTACCCGGTGGCGATGCAGATCAGACCGGCGCGCAGCAGTCCGCGCACCTGGAGCGACCAGCGCAGGCACAGCCAGGCCATCGCGACGCCCGCGACCGTCAGCCCCGTCAGGTAGAGCACGATCATCTCGCGGATGTACGGGGTGTTCGCGTAGTACGTGTCGAGGTCCCGCAGCCGCTCCACGGGCGCGTCCCCGAGGGCGAAGAGGGCGATGAGGGCCAGGCTCACCGCGGCGTATCCGCTGATCCACAGCCGTGAGGTGCGCCGGGTGGCCTCGGCGGGCCCGCCCCGCCAGTTGACCATGAGCACCAGGCACGAGGCGCTGAACGCGGAGAGCAGGACGTAGACGAGCGGCGCGGAGATGTTGGGGACCCCGGTGAGCCGGTTGACCCGGACGATCGTCGGCGGGGCGGAGAAGAAGAACACCGAGGTGCCGAGGGCGAGCAGTGCGGTGACGGACCGCAGCAGGGGGTCGCGCCAGTTGCGCACCAGGGCCGGGATCTTGAGCGCGAGCGCGAACCCGGTGGCCGCCGCGGGGAGGTAGTAGTCCGGCCCGTTCACGTCCTCAGCCTTGGGGCCTTCGGTAGCCGAGGGACGCCTCGATCCGGGCGGCGATCCCCTCGCTGGGCACCGGGCCCCGTCCGGGGGTGCCCACCAGCCAGGGGCGGCACTTGCTGGCCAGGAGCAGGCCGAAGCTCTCGGCTTCCTCCTCCTCGGCGGCGTGCGAGCGGCTGCGCGCGGCCACTTTGAGGACGGTGTCCTTGAGGTCCACTCCGCCGGCGAGCAGCCGGGCGGCGACCCCGGTGCCGTCCCCGTCGACCTGCCGCCGGCTGTGGCCGGCCGTCATGTGCCACAACTCGTGTCCGAGGATCACCAGTTGGTGGTCCGGGGCGGTGCGCTCCTCGATGACGATCAGGTCCTGGTCGGCCATGTCCAGCCACAGTCCGCTCGCGGTCCCGGGAGGGAAGGCCGCCATCCGGTGGTTGACCGGCCGCCCGCGCCGAACGCTCATGGCCGCGCACAGGGCGGTGAGGACGTCGCCGGGTCCGCCGGGGACCTCGGGCGGTAGTTCGGCGATGAGTTCGCCGCACAGCCTGCGCATGTCCTTGCTGACCCGGGCACGCATCAGGGCTCCGTGGGGCCGTGGGGCGGCTTGACGCTTTCCAGCAGCATGTCCAGCCACTCCGTGACCTTGTCGCGGTGCTTGTCGGTGGGGAGTTGGGCGGCCCGCCAGGCGATGCCGCGTACGCCGTGGTCCTGGAGGAGACGTTCCAATGCGTCGTCCATGCCGTCGGGGTCCTGCGGGTCGTCGAGCCCGTCGTGCGGGCGGCCCGGAGTGCGGAGCTGGCCGCCCGAATCCGGTCCGTCCGGTCCGCCCGGTCCGCTCGATCCGTCCGGTCGGTGGGAGCCGCGGGCCGGTCGGCGTTTCCGGGCGGGTCTCTCGTGGACGGCGGCCCGTTGGAGGAGTTCCTGTTCGGTGAGTTGCAGCGCGAAGGCGAGGGCGTCGGCGTCCTCGGCGGAGAGGAAGCCCGCGTGCACGCCGAAGAAGCGCTGGATGGCCGCGCAGTGTTCCATCGTGGGCCGCCGGTCGCCGTTGATCAGGGCCCCGGCCTGCTGGCGGGACATCTTGGCGCCGTCCGCGATCTCCTGCTGGGTGTAGCGGCGTCCGTTCGGCTTCAGTCGGGTCCGCCGCAGCAGGTCGAAGCGCTGGAGGAACCGGGCCTGGAGGTCGGGTTCGCCGCCGGGGCGGCCGGACAGCAGGTCCTTGACGACCGCCTCGGGCACTCCCGAGGCCACCGAGAGGCGGGTGACGTCGAACACCTCGGCGTGGGACACGCCGAGCCGGTCGGCGAGACCGCGGACCCGGGTGAGGACGCCGGGCAGTGAACCCGAGGGGGTGGCGCCACCCGGTACCGAGAAGCCATCCGTCACCGAAGGTCTCCTAGAACCGACAGGTCGAACAGGACCGACATCCATCACGAGCACACCCCCCTCAGCCGCTCCGGCAGAGCCGGACGGCGCGTACGGGCGGTCCGCACGGGAACCGCCGCGGTCCGCCGGGGGCTCTCCGGTGGTGCCGGGCGCACGGCGCACGGGCCCCGGTGTGCGGGCCCTGGACGTCGCTGTCCGGCATCGTGCCATGGACAGCACCAGAGGCTAGCCCGTCGACCCGTCGGGCGGCCAGAGCGCGCCACATCTGTGGCGCGATTCAGCCGTCAACCGACTGTAAATGCCACGATAGTTGACATGTGCGCGGACGGAGTAGCACGATCATCACGCGGTGTTGAGGGACCTTGGTCCTGCCTTGGTCCTCCTTCGGTCCCTGATGCCGTGTCGCACGACCAGCGCTCGCCGTCAGAGCCGTAAGAGGGGTGACCACCCGATGGCATTCAAGGCAAACGGGCGCCGACTACCGGTCCGGGGGAGCACGGGGCCCGAGCCGGAGAGCCGGGCCTATCTCCAGGACTACGCCGCACTGTTGGATGCTGTTTCGTTCCCCTCCCTCGTTCTCGACCACCGCTGGAACGTCGTCCACGCGAACGACGCCTTCGACGCGCTGTTCGGTGCCGTGGCGCCGCATCCGACCGCCATGCCCGGAGACAACTTCCTCCGGTTCGTCCTGTTCCATCCGGATGCCGGATCGGTGCTGGCGGACCGGGAGACGAGCTGGTGCCTCCCCATGCTGGCGCACTTCACGGAGGCCATCGAACGGCACCCGGACGACGAGGAGTTGTGGGCGGTCCGGCGGGCCATCGCCGACGACCCCATCATGGACGCCGCGTTCCGGGACGGACTGCCCCGTTGGATCAGGGCCGTCGGCCTGGACGCCGTCGCCAACGACGGGGCGCTGCGCCCGCTGACGCATCCCGACCCGCGCTGGGGGCAGACCTACTGCCGGGTCGTGGGGGAGACGCCGCGCACGCTCCAGGCCCTGGGACTCTCCCGGCTGACGCTGGTCCTGCGCGAACCGCGTCGAGCCCCCGAACCGCGCCCGGTACGGCGGGGCGTCACCCGCCGCCCCGTCGCACGGCACCTGCGAGCCGTCCCCGCGGACGGCTGAGCCGGACCCGGGAGGGCGGCGTCGCGACCGGTCAGGGGGCCGCGGCGCCCGCCCTCCCCTCCTCCCTCCGCCCTGCGGAGGACGGGCCCCCGCCCGTGCGGTGGGGGCCGAAGGCGTCCAGGAAGCGGTTCCGGAACGCGTCCATGCGCCAGACCGGTGCGGTGGGCGCGGGGACGAGCCCCTCCGTCCACCGCCAGCCGGCGATGCGGTCGAGCACCGCCGGGTCCCGCGCGACCACCGACACCGGTACGTCACGGGAGGCCTCGCGGCCCACCACCGCGGGCACCGGCTGGTGGTCCCCGAGGAAGACCAGCACCGTGTCCTCGTCGCCGTACCGCTCCAGGTACGACAGGAGACTGGTCAACGAGTACTCCACGGAACGCCGGTACTCCGTACGGAGGCGCTCCGGGTCCTTCCACACCGCACGCGGGTCCTCGCCCCGTGCGTGGAGCCCCTCGTAGACCGAGCCGTCGCCGAGCCCGTCCCAGGGCAGCATCCGGGGGAGCGGCGCCCACGGGTTGTGGCTGGAGACCAGGACGATCTCCGCCATCAGCGGACCCCGCCCCGCCCGCCCGTGCTCCAGTCGCTCGAACGCGGCCAGGCTGAACTGATCGGGTACCGGCGCCCAACTGAACTTCGGCCCCCGGTAGCCGAGTTCACGCGAGTCGTAGACGTGGTCGAGACCGTAGAACCGGCCCTCCGGCCAGGCACGCGTCACCCCGGGCATGATGCCGACCGTGCGCCAGGCGCCCGTCCTGCGGAACGCCCCGGTCAGCGTCAGGTGCTCACTGCTGGTCACGCTGCGGTACCGCTGCTGGTTGTTCACCCACCGGCCGGACAGGAACGTCGAGTGCGCCAGCCAACTGCCGGCGCCGGTCGTCGGAGAGGTGAGGAACCCGCTGCGGGCCCCGTAGCCGGCCCTGCGCAGCCGTTCGCCGCCCTCCCGCAGGACCCGCCCCACCTGCGGGGCCATCGCCGGGTCCGTCAACGCGCCGCGCCCGTAACTCTCGATGAACACGAACAGCACGTCCTTGCCGCGCAACCCGGTGAGCAACCGCTCCGGCGGGACGTCCCCGTACGGGTCGACGGCGGCCTCCCGCGCGAACCGTTCCTCGTCGGCCAGGGTCGCGTTCACCTGGGCGACCCGGCCCCGTAACGCGTCCGAGGTCGTCCGCGCGGCCAGCGGAGCCCCGGCGAGTTGGGCGCCGAGCGCCGCGCACACGGTCCACACCGTGCCCGCGACCAGCGTCGCGGGGGCCGCCGCCGCCCGGTGCCGGGCGAGCAGGGCGCTGGCCCGCAGCGCCGAGAACACCATCAGGGCCGGTACGAGGAGCACCAGGGCCGCCCCCGCGGCACCGATCAGGGCCGTGCCCGTCCGACCCACCGAGTCCTTCAGGAAGGCCAGTCCGTCGTCGAGGAGGATCCAGTCCAGGACCGGGTCGAAGTCCCGTCCCAGCGACTGTCTGAAGCCCAGGTCCAACGCACCGAGCAGGACCGTCCCCGCGAGCAGCAGCCCGATGAGCACGGCCGCGGCACGTCGTGCCCGGTCCGGCAGGACCAGGAACAGCGCCGCCCCGAACACCGCCTCGACCGGTAGCCGGACGAACGACCGCCAGTCCACTCCGTCGAGCCGGGGCGGCAACAGCAGTCCGGCCAGGACCAGGACGACCGCCGCCCCCGTCACCACGGCGGACGCGATCCGCCGGGCCCGGCCGGAGCCGGCGCCCGGGGACGCGGACGTGCCACCGATCGTGGCGTCCGGCGTCCCCGCCGCGCCGTCGGCCCCGGGGACCGGTGCCGGGCGGTCGGGGTTCCGTCGCCGGAGCGGGTGCAGGGGGTGACTCAACCCGAACGTCCTTCCCAGTGGGCCCGGTACGGGTGCGGGGCTGCGGACCGGCGGGCGGCCCGGTCGCACCGCCCTCCAGTACGGGCGCCCACGGCCTTCGGTTCATCCCCCGGTCCGTCCTTCTGCTCAGCCGGGTTCCGGACCCGTCCGTGCCGTCCGGGGCGGCGCGGGCGCCCGCGCCCGCCGTGGCCTGCGTCACCTGCGGGACTTCCCCCGCAGCGACCGGCCTTGACCGTCTTGACCACGCCTGATTTGATCGAGTGCATGCGGCAACGACAGGAACTCACGAGGCGACGCCACGTCGACCTCGCCCGCGTCGCCAGCTCCTTCTGTCGCCCCTGACCGCCGGCCCCGACGCCGCTCGCGGTCCCCGCGACCCCGGGTGAGCACGCTCTCCACGGCAGGATTCCGCGCCCCCTGTGGGGCCAGCCAGCACCGCGCCTCCCGGTCCGTGCGCGAGCACACCGGCCACCGCCTCCCCACCCGCTCGTCCCGGGAACTCCCACCGCTGCGCGCTCCCGGGCCGTTCGTGCCCGCACCTCGTCCACCGCCCCGCGCCGCCCCGTGGTCGCGTTCCGGCGGGCGGGACGTGCGGGCCACCCGCTCGCTCGTGCACTCTCGATTCGAAGGAACTCCCATGGCCACCGTTCTGTCCGTCTCCGGCAGTCCCTCCGCCACTTCCCGTACCGCCCGCCTGCTGCGGCACCTGGACGCCCGACTGCGGGACCAGGGACACGAGGTCATAGCCCTGGACGTGCGCACCCTGCCCGCCGAGCCGCTGCTCGGAGCGGACTTCGCGCACCCCGCGATCGTCCACGCCGGTTCGCTCTTCGCGCAGGCCGACGGCGTCGTCATCGGGACACCGGTCTACAAGGCCGCGTACTCGGGGCTGTTGAAGTCCTTGCTGGACCTGTTGCCGCAGTACGCCCTGGAGGGCAAGACCGTTCTGCCGCTGGCCACGGGCGGGACCAACGCCCATGTGCTCGCCATCGACTACGCGTTGCGGCCGGTGCTCAACTCGATGGGCGCCGACCACATCGTCCAGGGGTGGTTCACCCTCGACCGGCACATCACCGTGGAGGCCGACGACAGCCTCACCCTCGCGCCCGAGGCGGCGGAGGCGGTGACCCAGGTGCTCGACCGCTTCTCCGCGGCCCTCGGCGCCCCGACGCTCGCGACCACCGGCTGAGCCCGCCCGTCCGGGTGCGGGCCCGGCACGCACCCGGACCGCGAGCCCGCGGCGGCCCCCGGCGCACGCGCCCCGGACGCATAGGATGCGGTCGGAACACGAGGGCGGTGGCGCGATGAGACTGGTCGTTCTGGGCGGTGGGGGGTTCCGGGTCCCCCTGGTGTACGGAGCCCTGCTCGGGGACCGTGGCGAGGGCCGGGTCGACGAGGTCGTGCTGTACGACACCGACCCGCTGCGGCTGCGGACCATCGCCCGGGTGTTGGCCGACCAGGCGGCGACCTCCGCGACGACCGACGCCCCGCGCGTGCGGGTGACCACGGACCTCGACACCGCGCTGCGCGGCGCCGACTTCGTGTTCTCCGCGATCCGCGTCGGCGGACTGGAGGGGCGCGCCACCGACGAGCGGATCGCCCTGGCCGAAGGGGTCCTCGGGCAGGAGACCGTGGGCGCGGGCGGCATCGCCTACGGGCTGCGGACCCTGCCGGTCGTCGACCGCATCGCCCGGCGGGTGGCCGAGGTGGCCCCCGACGCGTGGTTCATCAACTTCACCAACCCGGCGGGGCTGGTGACCGAAGCGATGTCCCGGCACCTCGGCGACCGGGTGATCGGGATCTGCGACTCACCGGTCGGGCTGGGGCGCCGGGTCGCCCGGGCGCTGGGCGCCGACCCGGCGACCGTCGAGGTCGACTACGTCGGCCTGAACCACCTGGGGTGGCTCCGCGGGCTCCGGGTGGACGGCAAGGACGAGTTGCCGCGCCTGTTCACGTCCGCGGCGCTCCTGGAGAGCTTCGAGGAGGGCCGGCTCTTCGGCGCGGACTGGCTACGGTCACTCGGCTGCGTCCCCAACGAGTACCTGCACTACTACTACTTCAACCGGGAGGCGGTGCGCGCCTACCAGCAGGCCGACCTCACCCGCGGGGCCTTCCTGCACGGGCAGCAGGCCCGCTTCTACGCCCGCGCGGCCGACCCGACCGTCCCGGCGCTCGCTACCTGGGACGAGGTCCGGGCCGAACGGGAGGCCACGTACATGGCGGAGAGCCGGGAGGCGGCCGGGGCGGGCGAACGCGACGAGGCGTCCCTCACCGAGTCCGGCGGCTACGAGACGGTGGCCCTCGCCCTGATGCGCGCCATCGCCCGCGACGAACGGGCCACCCTCGTCCTGAACGTCCGCAACCGCTCCACCCTCGCCGGACTGGACGCCGACGCGGTCATCGAGGTGCCCTGCCGGGTGGATTCCCGGGGCGCCCACCCGCTGCCCGTGGACCCGCTGCCCGCCCACGCCCTGGCCCTGGTCACCGGGGTGAAGGCGGTGGAGCGCGAGGCGATGGCCGCGGCGGACGCCGGCTCGCGCGCCGGTGCGGTCAAGGCGTTCGCCCTGCACCCCCTGGTCGACTCGGTGTCCGTCGCGCGCCGACTGGTCGACGGGTACGCCCGCGCGCACCCGGGGCTGGCCTACCTCCGGTAGCCGCGCGCGACCGGCTCAGTCGACCGGCGGAACCGGGTCGATGGCGCCCCGGCGCCGGGCCCGGGAAGGACGGCACCGCAGCAGCCGGCCCACGGTCAACCGGACGCCCCGCACCGCCCCGTGCCGCCCCAGCGCCTGCACCGCGTAGGTGGAGCAGGAGGGACGGTACGGGCAGCGCGCGGGCAGCCGCGGGCTGACCTCGGTCCGGTACCGGACGACGGCCGCGTACAGCACGCCCGCGACGGGCCCCGACGGGCGGCGCGCGGCCGGGTCGGTGCGGTGCGCGCGACGGCCCGTCGTGCCCTTCGTCGAGCCGGGGCGCAGCGCCAGGAGGACCAGCACCGGGAACCAGTTCGCCGGACAGCAGTAGTAGTGGCCGACGTAGGTGTCCATGGCGGTCATGCAGCAGCCGTCCTTCTCCTCCTCCGGCGGCCCGTCCCGCCGGGACCGGTACCGCCCCGAGGCCCTGTCCTTGCCCCGCCGCCGCTGGTGACGCCCGTGCTCCTCCCGGCGTTCGTCCATGCCGTGCCCCCGTCGTTCCCGTACTGGTGATCGTGCCGGGTCCGACCGTACCGAGTGGGCTGCGAGGGGCCGTTGTCGACCCCGGCGGCCGGGGCGTACGGGGTCCGGACGGCCCGTCAGGGGGCGGGCGTCAGGGGTGGGGGAGCGTCCGCGGCGCTGCTCGGTCCGTTCCGCGGGCCGGGGCGGGGCACCGTCCCGCCGGAGACGACGACCCGGGAGGCGCCCGGCCCGGTGTCCCGGAGCCCGGCGGAGGCCCGACTGAGCACGAGGACCCCGCGCGCCGCGACCACCGCGCCGGCCAGCGCCAGCGCCAGCGCCAGCCCCGGCGTGCCGCCCCGGAACCCCTCACCGAGCAGGGCGATCCCGATCGCCGACGCGGCCACCGGGTTGGCGAGGGTGAGCAGCGCGAGGGGCGCACCCAGCCCGTGGCGGTAGGCGGTCTGGGCGAGCAGCAGGCCGGCCGAGGCGAAGCCGGCGACCAGCAGGGCCACCACGGCCACCCGGGTGCTCAGCAGTCCGGCCGCCGTCGCGGTGGCGGCGACGGTCACCGTCTGGGTGAGCGCCGACGCGACCCCGGAGGCGATGCCGGACGCGGTCGCGTGTCGTAGCCCCGGCCGGGCCCCGGGCCACGCCAGCAGGCCCAGCAGCAGGACGGTGACCCCGGCGACGCCGAGCGCCTCGCCCAGCGACAGGGCGTCCTCGGGTGCCGGCCCCGACGCGGCGAACGTCAGGGCGCCGAGCCCGGCCAGGGTGAGGGCGACGCCCCGCCACTCCAGCCGGCCCACCCGTCGCCCGGCCAGCCGGGCGCCCAGGGGCACCGCCGCGACCAGGGTGAGGGCGCCGAGCGGCTGCACCAGGGTGAGCGGACCGAACCGCAGGGCGGCGACGTGCAGCAGTGCGCCGCCCGCGTTGAGCGCCACGGCCCCCCACCACACCCGGGCGCCCAGCAGCCCCCGGAGGTGGCGTTCGTCCCGGCTCCGCGCGGCGAGCCGCTCCTGGGTGACGGCGGCCGAGGCGTACGCGACGGCCGAGAGCAGGGAGAGGACGACGGCGACGGCGGTGGCGTTCATCGTTGCACCCCCGGGCGGGGCAGGGGGCGTCGGCGGAGCGCTCGCTGCGGCTCCGGCCGGGATGCCCCGGTACGGGAGTCCATTCCCTGCCCCTTCGTGTGAGACCTGCTGGGCGGTGCGGCGGCGCACGTGCCGCGCAGCCCGGGCACGGGCCGGCCGCGCGCCACCCCATCGATACGTGAGTGTACCGATACGGGCCCGTATCGGTACACTCACGTATCGATGGGGTCGCCGGATCGTTACCGCCACGGCAGCGGGACCGGTCCGGGGAGCGGCGCGACGCGCACCACGCGCGGAAGGAGACGGAGCCACGATGACGACGGGCACCACGGGGGAACCAGCACCGCGGGCAGCGGCTCCGGCCCGCCGCTCGAAGATCAGCCCCGAGCGGGAGCGGGAGTTCTTCGCCGTCGCGCTCGACCAGCTCCGGGAGTGCGGGTACGAGTCGCTGACCATGGAGGGCGTCGCCGCTCGCGCACGGTGCGGCAAGTCCACGCTCTACCGCCAGTGGGGCACCAAACCCCGCTTCGTGGCCGCCGCCCTGCGCTCCGAGCGCTGCCCCCGCTTCGCCGGCATCGACACCGGCAGCCTGGCCGGGGACCTCCGCGCCGCCGCCCGGGCGGCCGGCGCCGAGTCCTGCGACGACACCCGACTGCTGCACGCCCTCGGCCACACCACGCTCCAGGACCAGGAGCTCCAGCAGGCACTGGGCGAGGCGCTGGTCGAACCGGAACTGGTGGCCCTCGACGCCATGCTCGCCCGGGCCGTGGACCGGGGCGAGATCCGGGCGGGGCACCCGGCCGCGGAGTACGTCGCGGCCCTGCTCTTCGGCGTCACCCGGGTCCGCCCCCAGCTGGAGGGCCGCTTCGCCGATCCGGAGTACCTGGTCAGGCTGGTGGACGCCGTGATCCTGCCCGCCTTCGGCCTCGACGGAGCGGTCACGGCCGACCGCTCTCCGTGAGCGACGGGCCGCCGGGGACGGATGACCCGCGGCGGCCCGTCAGCGCCGCACCGTGGGGACGGGGGCGGCGCGCACCCCGGGCCGGACGGGTCCCTCCACACGGGACCCGTCCGGCTCCCGGTCCGACGATCAGGCCGGCCGACCGTTGCCCGACCCCTTGGCGGCCTTCTTGATGCCCTTGGTGATGTCGTCCATCACGGACAGCGCGGGCGCCTTGTCGTTCACGTCGAAACCGAACCGCACCACGACGAACTGGCCCTTGTCCCGCGGCGAGGGGAAGGCCAGCGTCTGCACGTAGCCGTCGTCGCCCTTCTCGGTGATCACCTTCCAGCGGATCAGGTACCCCTTGCCGCCCGCGACGGTGGCCGACCGGGCGGCCACCTCGGTGTGCGAGGTGATCCCACCGTACGAACTCTTCCCGTACGCCTCCTCGGCCGCCTGCTTGATGTCCGCCTTCGCTATCGCCTCGGCCGACGACTGGTTCCGCTTGAACGCCTTCGCCGGACCCGAGTTCGCGCCGGCCCGCGCGCACATGTTCTTGGTGTCGCCCGGGCACTTGTAGGGCCCGGTGGTCACCTGCGCCCCGACGGGCGAGGACTGGCCGGTCCACCCCTTGGGGACCGGCAGGCTGATGCCGCTCGCCAGGTCGGTGGCGTACCCCTTCTCCAAGGGGGGCGCCCCCTGCTCCGGCACCCCTGGTCCGCTCGGACCCCCGCCGTCCCGGCCGCCCGGCCCACCGGGCCCGTCCGGCGTGCTGGGCACGGCGTCCTCGGGCCCCCCGCCCGGCGGCTGCGCGCCTTCCGGGGGCTGCGTGCCCTCCGGGGTGGCGGACGAGGCGGTGGGGGCCGGCGCTGTGCGGTCGTCGTCCCCGTCGTCGTCCAGCGTCAGCGCGTACACCCCACCCGCGAGGCCGCCGAGCACGGCGAGCGCGACCACGGTGCCTATCGCCGCGCGTATCGCCTTGCGCCGCTTCGAGGTCGGGGGCGCCACGGGCCAGGACGGGGCGGTCGGGGGACCCCACGCACCCGATGCGCCGAGCACCCGGGTCTGTTCCGTCCACGCGGTGCCGTCCCACCATCGTTCGGTCGGCGGCCCGTCACTTGTCTGCCCGGGGTCGGGGTACCAGCCGGGCGGCGTCATCTGGGTCATGACGTAACAGTAGGAGCCCCTCCTGAGATCCGGATGAGAGGGGGCAGATCGGTAGCGGGGCTGTGACCAGCGGCGCAGTGTTCCGGCCAACCCCGAGCACGGTGGCCCCACGCGCCTCGGTGAACGACTCGCGACCCTCCGTGCGGGGAACGCCCGTTCGTCCTGCTCGGGGTGGTGCCGTCACTCGACGTGGGGCAACCTGCCCGTCCGTCGGCGCGTTCGGGTCCCGGCCGGCTAATCTCGTGAGTTTGTACGCCGGTTGGGTGATCTGGGAGGACGCGGGATGACGCAGGGACGGCCGGACGCGGCCGGCGCGAGAAAGCTGTGGGAACGTGACCGCGAACTCGACGCCGCTCGGGAAGCCATCGCCGACCTGTGTCGGGACCGGCCCGCGACCGTGCCCGGCGTCCCCGAACCACCCGGTCACCTGCTCGTCTTCACGGGTGAGCCCGGCATCGGCAAGACCGCGCTGCTCGACGCGATCCGTCGGACCGCCCAGAACGCCGGTTGCGTCGTCTGGTCGGCACGCAGCGGCGAGACGCTCACCTCCGTACCCTTCCACGTCGTCCGGCAGTTGATCCAGCCCGCCCTGATCACCCTCACCCCCGACGAGGCGCGGGGACACCTCGACGAGTGGTACGGCATCGCCGGTCCCGCCCTCGGCATCGCCGAACCGAGTGAATCGCTGGTCGACCCGCAGGCCGTGTTCGACGGACTCGTGCACGTCGTCGGCAACCTCGCGAAGGAGCACTTCCCGCTGGTCCTGCTGATCGACGACGCCCAGTGGGCCGACCCGGAGACCCTGCGCTGGCTGGCCGACCTCGCCGAACACCTCGACGAGTCGCGGGTCCTGGTCGTCGTCGCCCACCGCACCCTCGACCCCGGTCACGACGCCGCGCCGTACCTGAGCCGGATCGGCCAAGCCGCCCAACTCGACAGCGTCCTCCACCGTTTCACGCCCGAGGCGGCGGCCCAGCTCACCCGGGCCACCCTCGGCGCCCACGCCGACGACCCGTTCTGCCGTCAGGTGTGGGCCGTCACCGGCGGCAACCCGTACGACACCGTCGAACTGCTGGCCAAGGTCGAGGACCGCGCCATGCAGCCGACCGAGTCCTCGGCCGACGCGCTGCGCGGCCTCAACAAGGCGGCACGGGACGGCGGCCTCATCTCCCGGTTGGACGCACTCGGCGTCGAAACCGCCCGCTTCGCCCGGGCCGCCGCCATCCTCGGCACCGACATCCCGCTGCCCGTCGTCGCCCGACTCGCCCGGGTCACCGAGGACGTGGCCCACGGCCGGGTCGCGGAACTCCGGGCGGCCCGCATCCTCGCCGAGCCCGAAGCGGTCCCCGCCACCGGGTCCGACGGGCTGGAGTTCGTGCACCCGCTGATCGCCAGCGCCGTCTACCAGTCGATCAGACCGGCCACCCGCACCACCATGCACGGCTTGGCCGCGCGGGTGGTCCTGGACACCGGCGGGTCTCCGACCGCCGTGGCCCGCCACCTCCTGGAGGTCCACCCGGACGACGACCCCGAGCTCGTGGAGCAGCTACGGGCCGCGGCACGGGAGAGCCTCGCCGTCGGGGCGCCGGAGGCCGCCGTCCGCTGTCTGGAACGTGCCCTGAGGGAGCCGCCGCCGCCCGAGTTCCAGGGGCACGTTCTCTACGAACTCGGCTGCGCCACGCTGTTGACCGCGCCCGCCAGGACCGTCGCCCATCTGCGCGAAGCCCTCGCCGTGCCCGGGTTCTCGGGTGACGACCGGGTCGACGCGGTCTGCCGGCTCGCCCAGGCCCTCGTCCACAACGACGAGTTGAAGGAAGCCGTCCGCGTGATCGACCAGGAGGCCGGCCATCTGGAGCCCGGACCCCAGCGACTGCGCCTCCAGGCGTTGCGGTACATGTGGGAGGGCATCCACGCCGAGAAGGTGAACTCGTCCACCCGTTCCGAGAGCCTCGCCGCGCTCGTCACCCCCCTCACCGGCCGCGACAACACGGAACGCGCCCTCCTGATCATCCGGGCCTTCGACGCCATGACCCGCGGTGAGAGCGCCGAGGCCGTCGTCGAACTGTGCGACCGGTCCCTGGTCAACGGTGTCCTCCCGGCCGGTCTCGGCTGGACCGACACCGAGTGGGGTTTCGAGCTCCTGATGATGCTGGGCAGTTCGTACCTGTTCACCGACCGGCTCGACCGTGCGGAGAGCCTCTTCAGCGAAGCGCTGCGCGTCTACCAGTCCCGCGGCTGGAGCGGTGGCCATCTGGCGCTCGCCCACGCCTTCGTCGGCTTCGTCCTGCGTCGCCGCGGGAAGCTGGCCGATGCCGAGGGGCTGTTGCGCGAGGGCCTGCGCTTGGCCGACCGGGTGGGCTCCGGGCTGCCGATGCACTGGGACGCGGCCTGCATGCTGATCGACACCCTGGTGGCCCGCGGCCACCTCGACCAGGCCATGGAGGTCGTGGACCAGTACGGCATCACCCCGCCGTACCCGTCCACGATCATCATGCCGGACGCCCATGCGGTCCGCGGCCGGCTGTTGATCGAGACGGGGCGAGTGGCGGAGGGCGTCCGGGCGCTGGAGGCGGCCGAGAAGTCCGCCGCCGTCGGTGGACGGCACAACACGGTGATGGCCCCCTGGGCCGCCGACCTGGCCCGCGCCCTGGTGCGCAAGGACCCGGCACGGGCGGCCGAACTGGCCGCCGTGGCCCGGGCCCAGGCCGAACGCATCGGCACCGACACGGCCATGGGCGAGGCCCTGCGGTGCGCCGCCGCCCTGGAGACCGGGCAGCGGTCCGTGACGCTCTACGCCCAGGCGGTGGCCTATCTGGAGGCGTCCCCCTGTGCCTACGAACACGCCGTCGCCCGGATCGACTACGGGATCGCGGCCCGCTCCGCCGCCGAAGTGAACCGGGGTCTCACGCTCGCCCGTTCCTGTGGCGCCGACGGTCTGGTGGTCCGTGGGGAAGCGGCGCTCGCCGCCTGGCGCAAACGCGACTGACGGTAGGGCCCCACCCTCTCAGCGGGCCACCAGCAGCACCCAGACCGGCCCGGCGGCGAAGTCGAGCGGCTTGCCGTCGCGGGTGGTGAAGGTGGTTCCGTCCGAGGCCGAAGGCCGCTTCCACTCGCCCGCATGGGCGCGCCCGTCCCGCAGCACCTCGGCGGGCCCGGAGCCCACGGTGACCGTGAACGGCGAGTTGTTGCCCATGAAGTCCTGGAACTGCGAATCGCGGATCTCGACCCGTTGGACGACGACGGTCGCCGCCGTCACCGGGGTGCCGTTCGGTTCGGTGCTCCGGCGGCCGTCCATCGAGACGAGCCAGCGGCCCTGGTCGGCCGACCAGGTGAAGGTGAATCGGGCCGACGGGAAGCTGACGGTCCGCTCGCCGACCGGCTCGCCGCCGTCCGGTGCCGGACCCGTGCGGAAGCCGGTCTGGGCCAGGGCCGCCGCCCCGGCGGGCCCGTCCACCACCTTCGCGGGGTGCAGCATCAGGTTGTGCGGCGCGGACCGGCCGGGCTCCCGGGTGTACGCCCCGGCCGGTGCCCCGTCGGGCGGCACCGGACGCAGCGGCGCCGCGTCGATCAGCGGGAGCAGTTTGGACTGCGCACCGGAGAAGGCGAGCACGGGGTCCTCGAACTGCGCGAGCAGCTCCAGGTCGGACTCGCGGGCGCTACGCACCGGGCCCACGGTGTCGGGCAACCGGGTCGCGTACAGGGCCAGCAACCGGCTCAACCCCGCCTCGACCTGTTCCGCGTACACGACGTCGGCCGCGGCGAGGCCGGTCTGCGGACGGGCCGCGGCCACGTTGTCGACCTTCACGGCCAGCACCGGCCCCACCGCGGGGGCCGTCTCCGACTCCTGCGGCGACGGGCCCCCGTCGGAGCAGCTGGTGCCGAGCACACCCAGCACCAGCGCGGCGACGGTTGCGCTGACCGCGCGCCGGGTCCGCCCGGCTGTGCGGCTCCGACTGATCGGTTCCTTCATCTGGCACCCCCGGTGACGGCCGTGATCTCCACGGTACGACCAACCGGGCCGTCCGTCCGCGCGAACGCCCGCGACCCCGCCGGGGGCGCGGTCAGGTGCCGAGGATCTGCCCGAGGTCATAGCGCACCGGCTCCTCCAACTGGTCGAACGTGCAGCTTGCCGGCGTCCGGTCCGGGCGCCAGCGCCTGAAGCGTGCGGTGTGCCGGAACCGCGCCCCGTTCTCCATGTGGTCGTACACCACTTCACAGACCCGCTCGGGCCGTAGCGGAACCCACGACAGGTCCTTCTTCCCCGACCAGCGACTCGGCGCCCCCGGCAGTCGCGCCGACGCGTGCGCGGACTCCTGTGCCCAGGCCGCCCACGGGTGGTCCGTGGCCGACTCCATCCGCAGCGGCTCCAGTTCGGCCACCAGTTCGGCCCGGCGCTTCATGGGGAACGCCGCGCACACCCCCACGTGCTGGAGGGTGCCCCGCGCGTCGTGCAGGCCGAGCAGCAGCGAGCCGACGATCGGCCCGGACTTGTGGAAGCGGTAGCCCGCCACCACCACATCGGCGGTCCGCTCGTGCTTGACCTTGAACATCACCCGTTCGTTCGGTCGGTACCGCAGGTCGAGCGGCTTGGCCACGATCCCGTCCAGGCCCGCCCCCTCGTAACTCCTGAACCAGGCGCGCGCCACCTCGGGGTCGGTCGTCGCGGGCGCCAGGTGCACGGGCGAGACGGTCCCGGCCAGTGCCCGGGAGAGCAGGGCGCGCCGGTCCGTCAGCGGGGTCTCCAGCAGACCGTCGTCGCCGAGGGCGAGCAGGTCGAAGGCGACGAAGGACGCCGGGGTGCGCTCCGCGAGCAGCCGGACCCGGGAGTCGGCCGGGTGGATGCGCTCGGTCAGCGCGTCGAAGTCGAGCCGCCCCTCCCGGGCGATCACGATCTCCCCGTCCACGACGCACCGGGCCGGTAGCCGGGCGGACAGCGCCCCGACCAGTTCGGGGAAGTAACGGGTCAGGGGTTTGCCGGTGCGGCTGCCGATCTCCAACTCCGGGCCGTCGCGGAAGACGACGGCCCGGAAGCCGTCCCACTTGGCCTCGTACTGCATGCCGGGCGGAATGTCCTTCACGGACTTGGCGAGCATCGGCTTCACGGGTGGCATCACCGGCAGATCCATAGGGTGATTGTCTGGTATGTGTGGATTTTCGGCCCGATCTGAGGTGGGTGTGCGTCCGCTGCGGGTGTCGGGCGGGAGTCCTCCCGTGGGTGTGGGCGGCCGATGGGTGCCGTGTGGTGCCACCCGGCGCCATCCGGTGCCACTGTGTGGCGCTCTGGCGCCAGATTGGCACCCACGGCTGTGAGCTGCATGAATACGGCGATCGGGGGGCCTCGGGTGTTGGTTCGTGCCATCAGTTGCGCCATCGCACTTGCCAGTGGCGCCAAAATGGTGCCATTATTGCGTCATGGACCTCACGCCGTACGTCGAAACACTCCGCCGGGAACTCGCGGTGGCCGCCGAGGCCGGAGGTGGAGAAGCCCGCGAGCTCGCCGAGCGGCTGACCGCCCCGCTGGAGTCGGCCACCCGTTTGACCCTGCTCAACGTGTTGTCCGCAGCCATGGACGAGATCACCCGTGAACTCGCCCCCGGCTCGGTCGACGTACGACTGCGGGGCCTCGACCCCGACTTCGTGGTGGTGCTGCCGCAGCGCGAGGACGGGACCGAAACGCTCGCCGCGGCGGCGCCCGCACCCGCCCCGGCTCCGGTCCCCACCGAGACGGACGAGGGTGGCACCGCCCGCGTCAATCTGCGCCTGCCCGCCCCTCTCAAGGCCCGCGCCGAGGAGGCCGCGAGCCGCGAGGGCCTGTCGGTCAACGCCTGGCTGGTGCGTGTCGTGTCGGCCGCCGTCGACACGGGCGCAGCCGGCCCCCGCCCCCCCGGAAAGACCAGGGCCGTCGGTCAGAGCTTCACCGGCTGGGTGCACTAGCCGGCCTTCGCAACGACTCCACCCACACCCCGTTCACCAGCGGGGACGCCGAGAACATTCCACAGAACCCAAGAGGACGGGACAGCCATGCCTTCTTTCGACACGCCCAAGCCGGTCGCGGTCAAGGCCCATGTGTACTCCGGTTCCATCCAGTTCACCGCGGGCGACCGGCTCGACACGGTCGTCGAGGTGCAGCCCCGCGACCGGTCGAAGGACCAGGACGTGCGATCGGCCGACCAGGCCGAGATCACCCATGTGGGCGGCGTCCTGACCATCCGGACGCCCAAGCCGCGCAATCCCCTCGCCCGTCCCGGCACGGTCGACGTGACGGTCGAACTGCCCACGGGTTCACACGTCGACGTCAGCGGCGCCTGGACCCAGGTGCTCGGCGAGGGGCGACTCGGTGAGGTGCAGGTGAGGACCTCCTCCGGGGACGTCCGCCTCGACACGACCGGGCCGCTCCAACTGACCGCCTCCCACGGCTCGATCACCGTGGACCGGATCGAGGGGACGGCCGAGATCAGCACCAGCTCCGGCAGCCTGCGCGTCGGCAGCGTCGACGGATCGGCCGTCCTGAAGAACTCGCACGGCTCCACGACCATCGGCGTCGCGGCCGGCGATCTGCGGGTGCGCGGGGCCAACGGCGACATCGACATCGAACGGGCCGAGAGCTCCGTCACCGCCACCACCGCCCACGGCACCCTGCGCGTAGCCGAAGTCGCCAACGGAAAGGTCGAGTTGGAGACCTCCTACGGTGCCATTGAGGTCGGCATCCGGGAGGGCACGGCCGCTTGGCTCGACGTCAGCTCCAGCTCCGGACAGGTGCGCAACGGGCTCACCACCTCCGAGGCCCCGAAGGAGGTCGAGGGCACCGTCAAGGTCCGCGCCCGGACCCGTCACGGCAACATCGACATCCGCCGCGCCCGCGTCTGAGCGGGTCCGCCCTCCGCTTCGCTCCGTTCCCGTCCGTCCCAGACCGCTCCAGCCCTCGATCGGGAGAGCCCCATGGCTTCATCTGTCATGCCCATGTCCAATAGTGTCGACGGTCAGACACCGCCCGCCGCCGTCTCCGCCGTCGGCCTGCGCAAGTCCTACGGTGACAAGGTCGTCCTCGACGGCATCGACCTGCACATCCCCGCGGGCACCGTCTTCTCCCTGCTCGGCCCGAACGGTGCGGGAAAGACCACCGTCGTGAAGATCCTCTCCACCCTCGTCTCCGCCGGCCCGGGCACGGGTGCCGTGCGGGTCGGCGG
>NZ_JBHXEN010000066.1:0-43020 GCF_042724695.1 Streptomyces sp. NPDC127068
CGCCGGGTTGGCGCCGACGGTAATGCCGATGCCGAGGCACAGGACGACGAACACGAGCCAGCCGACGATGCCCTTCCAAGGGTGGGCGGCGCTCCAACGGGCCATGCGTACGGGGAGATTCTTCATGGCGTCCATGCTCTTCGTCCGAGCGGTGGCGCCGACAGCAGCGACCGGTGGAACTCGGGGTCCACCGACTGGTGGACCCCGTCGCGCGGCCCGAGGCCGGGACGATCAGGAGAAGCGGCGGACGAAGACGTCGGACGTGCCGTTGGTGTCGCCGGGGACGATGCCGTCGGCCGCGGACTGGAAGACCACGTCGCGTCCGTCGGCGCTGACCGAGTCGGCCTCGGCCGTGGCGGGCTGGTCGGAGACGGTCTCGTCGGCGCCCGTTTGGAGGTCGCGCAGGACGAGCGACGGTCCACCCGTGCCGTTCGGGACGTACAGCAGGTGACGGCCGGTGGGGTCGATGGCCACGCCCTGCACGTTCGCGACCCGTTGGGCGTGGCCCGAGGCGACGTCGTGGACGTAGGTGTCGGAGCCCGAGAGGTAGACGACCTTGCTGCCGTCGTCGCTGAGCTGGACGAGCGACGCGCTCGTGGACGCGCCTTCGAGGGGGCCCGACGTGGTGCCGGTGGTCCGGTCCCACAGGTAGACGCCCTCGGTCCGGTACGCGAGGTCCTGGTAGGCGACGTAGCGGCCGTCGCCGCTGATGGACGGCCGGGCCGGGGCCGAGGTGTTGAGGACGGCGATGGTTTCGCTGCCGCCGTTGCGGTCCGCGACCACGACGTGCCGGTTCAGCGGTGGGTGGAGCAGGAGGCCGAAGGCGAGGTGGCGGCCGTCCGCGCTCAGCGACGGTTGGTTGCAGCGACCGCAGGTGACCGGAAGCAGGCCCAGGTCCAGCGAGTGCTGCTGGATCCGCTCGGCGGTCATCCCCTGCCTCGGGGCGTTGGCGGCGACCTGTCTCCCGTCGCCGCTGATCGCCGGGGTCCAGCCCTCGCTCAGGGGCTCCGTCCTGGTCTGCCCCGCCTGCCGGTCGCGGACGTACACCGTGTTGCCGCCCTGTGCCGGGCCGTTCTTCAGCGACGTGAAGACGATGCTGCGGCCGTCGGGCGTGATCGAGGCGGCGCCGTAGCCCTCGTCGGTCGCGACGCTGATCCTCTCCACACCGACGCTGAAACCTCCCGTCGCGACCGTCGGCCCGGGTGGGGCGGCGGTGGCGGCGGTGGGTGCCGCCAGCGTGACGGCGCAGACCACGACCGTCGCGCTCAGGGCGTTCCGTACACGTGCGGTGGTGCTCCGGTTCGGGATTCCCCTCATGTTCTCCCCTCGGGCAGGACACGGCGTCTCTCCTCCGGGATCTCCACCGGAGGACCGTCAAGCATGCAACCGCGGTGGCGCCGCGGCGTCAATGCGTCACTCGCCGTATGCACGACATCCCGTCACTTGCCCCGGGCCCTACGACACCTGGGGCGACGGAGGGGCTCAGCGGGAGTTGAGGGTGTGGAAGGCCGTCACATTGCCTTCGAGTTCCTGGCAGCGTTGTGCGGCGACGGCGTACGCGCCGACCGGCCCCGGAAAGAGCAAAAGCCCCAGGTCACGGCGAGTGAGTCCTAGGGCTTCTACAGAGCCGCCTTCGGGATTCGAACCCGAGACCTACGCATTACGAGTGCGTTGCTCTGGCCATCTGAGCTAAGGCGGCTGGCGTGTGCACCAGGATGTGGTGCGCGACGGAGGAAAGTCTACACAGTTTCGACTGGTGCTCCGGACCACCCCCGGGAGAGCGGCCCGGGCACCGCTACGAGCAGCGCTTCCCGTCAGCGGGCGGGGCGCCGGTGAGGAGGTAGCGGTCGATCACCGAGTCGATGCAGGTGGATCCGCGCCCGTACGCGGTGTGGCCGTCGCCGTCGTGGGTGAGGAGGACCCCGGAGGCGAGCTGATCGGCGAGGGCCTCGGACCAGCGGTACGGGGTCGCCGGGTCCCGGGTGGTGCCGACGACCAGGATCGGAGCGGCGCCCCGGGCCTCGATGCGGCGGGGGGCACCGGTCGCGGGGACCGGCCAGTACGCGCAGTTCAGTGCCGACCAGGCCAGGCCCTCGCCGAAGACGGGCGACGCCGCCTCGAAGTCGGACAGCGCCACCTCGACCTCCTCCGGCGAGGTGAAGGCCGCGGGCAGGTCGAGACAGTTGACCGCGGCGTTGGCGAACATCAGGTTGCCGTACTCGCCGTCGGCACCGCGCTCGTAGTAGCCGTCCGAGAGGGCCAGCAGGCCGCTGCCGTCGCGTTCGTCCATGGCGGCGGTCAGGGCCGACCGCAGCCGGGGCCACGTCCCCTCGTCGTACATCGCCGCGATCACCCCCGTCGTGGCCAACGCCTCGCCGAGCTCCCGGCCGCCCTTCGCGGCGGGCACCGGTGTGCGGTCCAGGGCACGGAAGAACTCCTTCAGCCGCGGGCCGGCCTGCGCGGCCGAGCGGCCCAGCGGACAGGACGACCGCCGGACGCAGTCCTTCGCGAAGGACGCGAACGCCGCTTCGAACCCGGCCGTCTGGTCCGTGTTCATGCGCCGCGCGGGCAGCGACGGGTCCAGCGCACCGTCCAGCACCAGCCGTCCGACCCGGGCCGGGAACAGCCCGGCGTACGTCGCACCGAGGAACGTCCCGTACGACGCGCCCACGAAGGTGAGCCGCCGGTCGCCCAGGGCCGCCCGCACCAGGTCCATGTCCCGCGCGGCCTCGATCGTCGACACATGGGGCAGCACCCGTGCGGAACGGCTGGCGCAGCCCTTGCCGAACTCCTTGAACGAGGCCACCAACGCCTGCCGTTCCCGCTGGTCGTCCGGGGTGACGTCGGTCCGCGTGTACGCGTCCATCCGGGCGCCGTCGAGGCAGCGCACCGCCTCGCTGCGGGCCACCCCGCGCGGGTCGACGGCCACCATGTCGTACCGCGCCCGCACCTCGTCCGGGTAGCCCACCCCCGCGTACGACTGGAGGTAGCCGACCGCGGAGCCGCCGGGGCCGCCCGGGTTGACCAGCAGCGACCCGAGGCGCCGGCCCGGCCCGCTGGCCTTCTTGCGGGCGACGGCGAGCTTCACGTCACCGGCCCCGGGGCGGCCGTAGTCCAGCGGGGCGCGCAGCGTCGCGCACTGGAACCCGGCGGTGGCGCACTCCCGCCAGTTCGGCTCCTGTGCGTAGTGCGGAGCCAGCGCCTCGGGCGTGCGGCTCGGCAGGGCGCCCGCCAGCGACACCTCGGTGGTGGAGCCGCTCACCGCGCAGCCCGGCAACAGCAGCGTCGCGACCGCCAGCAGGGCACCCGCCGCCCGTCGGCCGCGCGGCCGACGGCCACGGGCGGGCGGGCGCCCGGGGGACGGACCGCGGGGCGGGCTCCCTGGGGCACGGCCGGACGGGGAGAGCGGGTGGGCCCCCACGGGGTGCGGACCACGACGGATGCTCGTACGCATCCACCGATACTACGGTCCGCGGTCGAACCCTCACGCAGGGTCTTCGGTCAATCGGCTCGTACGAGTGAACGGGACGTCGGCAGGGTGTCCGGATGTCAACCGGCCCGCAGGTTCATCGTCAACCGGCCCGCAGGGCCCTCGTCAGCCCGCCCGCAGGGTCATGGTCATCGCCTCGACCGCCAGCAGCGGGGCGACATTGCGGTCCAGGGCGTCCCGGCACGCGGAGATCGCCTCGATCCTGCGCAGGGTCGCCTCCGCGGTGCCCTCCCCGGCCAGCCGCTCCAGGGCGTCCTGCCGGTCGGTGTTGGCGAGGGCGAGTCGGGTGCCGAGCTGGAGCGCGAGCACATCGCGGTAGAAGCCGGTCAGTTCGGTGAGCGCGCGGTCCAGGCTGTCGCGCTGGGTCCGCGTCCGGCGGCGCTTCTGCCGGTCCTCCAACTCCTTCATCACGCCCGCCGTACCGCGGGGCATCCGACCGCCCTGCGCCGCGCCGAGCGCCGCCTTGAGTTCCTCGGTCTCCTTGACGTCGAGTTCCTCGGACATCTCCTTGGCGTCCTCGGCCGCCGCGTCGATCAGTTCCTGCGCGGCCCGCAGACAGCCGCCGACGTCCGCCACCCGCAGCGGCAGCTTGAGGACCGCGGCCCGCCGCTCCCGGGCCCGCGGGTCGGTGGCCAAGCGGCGGGCGCGACCGATGTGCCCCTGGGTGGCCCGGGCGGCGGCCGCCGCCGCTTCCGGCTCGATGCCGTCGCGGCGGACCAGGACGTCCGCCACGGCGTCCACCGGCGGGGTGCGCAGGGTGAGGTGGCGGCACCGGGACCGGATGGTCGGGAGCACGTCCTCCAGGGAAGGGGCGCAGAGCAACCAGACCGTGCGGGGCGCGGGTTCCTCCACCGCCTTCAGCAGGACGTTCCCGGCGCCCTCGGTCAACCGGTCGGCGTCCTCCAGGACGATGACCTGCCAGCGGCCCACCGCCGGCGAGAGCTGGGCCCTGCGGACCAGTTCCCTGGTCTCCTTCACTCCGATCGACAGCAGGTCGGTGCGGATGATCTCCACGTCCGCGTGCGTCCCGACCAGGGTGGTGTGGCAGCCGTCGCAGAAGCCGCAGCCGGGGGCGCCGCCGAGGGCGCGGTCCGGGCTGACGCACTGGAGCGCGGCGGCGAACGCCCGGGCGGCCGTCGCCCTGCCGGACCCGGGCGGGCCGGTGAACAGCCAGGCGTGCGTCATCCGGGAGCCCTCGGAGGCGGTGCCGTCAGAGGCTCCGGCGGCGCCCGCGGTGCCGCTCTGCGCCGCGGTCACGAGTGCGTCGGCGTCCCGGGCGGCGCCGGCGAGCTGTCCGCTCACCCGCTCCTGGCCCACCAAGTCGTCCCACACGGTCAAGGGGCTGCCGCCTTCGTGTCTCCCGCGTACGCGTGACGTACGTCTGCGCGGTCCATTGTGGACGACGCCACCGACAGCCCCGGCCGCCCCGGACGTCCAGTGGTCATCGACCGCCCCGGCCGCCCCGGCCGCCGTGGCCCTCCCGCGGGTCGTGGCCGAAGCGGTTCCGGTCGTCGCGGGCGTCCCGGTCGTCGTGGTCGTCGCGCGGGCCGAGCAGTTCGTCCGCGAGGCTCGGGAGGTCGTCGAGCGGGGTCTCCTCCGCCCACTCCGGCCGCGGTCGCCGCCGGGGCACGCCCTGCTCGTCCAACTGCGGCAGCTCGGCCGTACGGTCGTTGGGCCCCAGGAGGCCCCCGGCACCGGCGCCGCCCCCGGCACCGCCCCCGACCGGCTTCCCGGCTTCGGGCGACGCAGCGGGACGGTCGGTCCGCGCGTCACGGAACTCGTCGCGGAAGTAGCCGGGCGGCACGCGGTGCGTCGAACGCCGGGCCGCTTGTTCCTCGGTCACCTGCGGCAGCACCGCGGTGTCCTCCTCGGAGCCGTCCGGTCGGACGGGCGGCAGGACCGCGGTCTCGTCCGCCGCGCCGGGCGGGACCCGGGGCAGCGTCGCCGTGTCGTCGTCCGATCCGGCCGGACGCGCGCCGGGCTTCGCCACGACGGGGGTCGGTACGGTCACCTCGGCGTCCGACGGACCGAGCCGGGGGTCCACGGGCCGCCGCGGCTCCTCGGACTCACGGCCCCCTTCCGACGGCTCGGCCCCTTCCGACCGCTCAGCCTCGACAGCCGCACGGGACTCAGCCGCACGCCGAGCCGCATCCGCCTGACGAGCCGCGTCCGCCTTGCGCACCGCGTCGGCCTTGCGCGATTCCTCCGCCCGGCGCGCCTCTTCCGCCAGCCGCGCCTCGTCAGCGAGCCGGGCCTCCTCGGCCAGCCGCGCTTCCTCGACCTTGCGGGCCTCCTCGGCCAGCCGGGCCTCTTCCGCCCTACGGGCTTCCGCCGCCTTGCGGGCCTCAGCGGCACGCCGCGCGGCTTCCGCCGCTTCCGCCGCCGCGGCGGCCCGCCGCGCCTCCTCGGCCTTCAGCAGCGCCTCTTCCGCCTTGCGCTGGCGCTCCAGCCGGCGGGCCTCCGCCTCCGCCTGGAGCCGGGCCTCCTCCTCGGCCTGACGACGCTTGCGCTCCTCCTCCTCGGCGCGCACGCGTTCCTCGGCGAGCCGCTTACGCTCCGCCTCCTCGGCCCGCTGCCGCTCCTCCTCCTCGCGGCGACGGGCCTCCTCCGCCTTGCGGCGGGCCTCCTCGGCCTGGCGTTCGGCCTCGCGGCGCTGCGCCTCCTCCAGCTCGCGGCGCTTGCGCTCCTCCTCCTCGGCGCGCAGCTTGGCGAGCTGTTCCTGCCGCTCGCGCTCCAGCCGCTCCTCCTCGGCCTTGCGCGCGGCCTCCTCCTCGGCCCGGCGGCGGGCCTCCTCCTCGGCGGCCTTGCGCGCCTCCTCCTGGGCCTTGATCTCGGCCTCGGACAGCGGCAGCAGCACGTCGAGCCGGTTGCGGATCACCGTGGTGACGGTCTCCGGCTCCTGCCCCGCGTCGACCACCAGGTAGCGGCCGGGCGCGGCGGCGGCCAGGGTCAGGAAGCCGGCGCGCACCCGGGCGTGGAACTCCAGGGGCTCCGACTCCAGCCGGTCCGGCGCCTCGGTGAAGCGCTCGCGGGCGGCCTCGGGGTCGACGTCCAGCAGGACGGTGAGGTGCGGGACGAGCCCGTCGGTGGCCCAGCGGGAGATCCGGGCGACCTCGGTGGGCGACAGGTCGCGGCCGGCGCCCTGGTAGGCGACGGAGGAGTCGATGTACCGGTCGGAGATCACCACGGCGCCCCGGGACAGCGCGGGCCGGACCACCGTGTCGACGTGTTCCGCCCGGTCGGCCGCGTACAGCAGGGCCTCCGCGCGGTGGGACAGTCCGGCGTCGGAGACGTCCAGCAGGATCGACCGCAGTCGCTTGCCGACCGGGGTGGCGCCCGGTTCGCGGGTGACGACGACCTCGTGGCCCTTGCCGCGGATCCACTCGGCGAGCGCTTCGGCCTGGGTGGACTTGCCGGCGCCGTCGCCGCCCTCCAGGGCGATGAAGTAGCCGGTCTCGGCCGGTGCCTGTGCGGGGTCCGAGCCGCGCAGCGCGTCCAGCAGGTCCTGGCGCAGCGGTACGCCCGAGCGGTCGTCGGCGCGGGCGAGGACGAGGGCCGCGACGGGCAGCAGCAGGGCGCCGACGAGCATGAGCGTGAAGCCCGCGCCGCCGTGGTCGAAGACGAACTTGCCGTTCTCCAGGCGGTGCGGTCCGATCAGTCCGGCCAGGACCGGGGCCGTCACCGCGCCCAGCGCCACGAACACGCGCACCACGGCGTGCAGGTGGTCGGTGGTGCGGGCGCGGCGGTACTCCTCGGTCTCCAGGTCGATCAGGCCGTGGCCGGTGTGGGCGGCGACCCCGGCGGCGGTGCCGGTGAGGGTCATGATCAGCAGGACCGTGGTCACGTCCGGGACGAGGCCCGCCGCGAGCAGGGCGACGCCGGTGACGGCGATGGCCAGGGCGAGGAGTCGGCGCCGGGACAGCGCGGGCAGCACGGCGTGGCCGACCCGGATGCCGAGCACGGTGCCCCCGGTCAGGGCGAGCACCAGCAGGCCGTACAGGACGGGCCCGCCGCCGAGGTCGGCGGCGTGCAGCACGGCGACGCCGACGGCGGCGGCGACCGCGGCGGCGACGGCCGCGCAGGCCAGGACCAGCAGGGTGATCGCGCCGGTGCGGCCCTTGTCGGGGCCGGTGCCGGTGCGGGGCCGGCGCAGCCCTTCGAGCGGCGAGCGCGCGCGGGGGGTCGGGGTGGCGGGGAAGCTGAGGAACCAGACGACGGACAGCGAGGCGGCGAAGAGTCCGGCGGCGGCGTACGAGGCGAGGGCCGCCTGGTGGGCGCCGAACCAGTCGATGCCCGCGCCGAGCAGGTTGCCCACCAGGGTGACCACGACGAGCGCGGCGGCGGCGAGCGGCACGGCGGCGAAGCCGGTGCGCAGGGACAGGCTCCGCAGTGCTCCGAGGTGGTCGGGCAGCGGGCGGACGGCGGTGCCCTCCGGCGGGGGCGCGGGCAGCAGGGCGGGGGCCGCGCTCTCCCGGCAGACCGCCCAGAAGCGTTCGGCGACGCCGGTGACGAAGGTGGTGACCAGGAGCAGCGTGACGGCGTTGCCGGGGGTCCAGTCGAGCCACAGGGGGGCCACGACCAGCAGGGCGACGCGCAGCCCGTCGGCGGTGATCATGGTCCAGCGGCGGTCCAGCAGTCCGCCGGGTGAGGTGAGCGAGGTGAGCGGGCCGAGCAGGACCGCGCCGGTCAGCAGCGTCGCGAACAGGCGGACGCCGAGGACGGCCGCGACGGCCAGTGCGGCGCCCCGGTAGTCGCCGCCGAAGGGCACCTCGGACACCGCTGCCCGCAGGGTCAGCAGTACCAGGACGAGCAGGGCGAGGGCGTCGCCGACACCCCCGATGAGCTGGGCGCCCCAGAGGCGCTTGAGGGGGGCGTTCCGCAACAGGGCGCGGATGGCGCGCTCTCGGGAATCGGCGACCAGGGCGGTGTCGGGGGCCGGATTCCCGGCCGTTGGCTGCTCGGCTCGGGTCATCCTGACAGCCTATCGGCCCTTGCTGACACCGGGTTCCGGACGGAACCCGCCGGGGTGGTCCAGGGGCTCTCCCACCGGGCCAGGCGGGCGTCACCGCGTACGTCGTACGGCGCGGTGGGGCGCCGTACGACGTACGACCTGCGGAGCGGGTCAGACCTCGGGGGCGGTCTCCGGGGCCTTCGCGGCGGTCTTCGCGGTGGCCTTCGTCGCCGTCTTCTTCGCGGCGGTCTTCTTGGCCGGCACGGCGGTCTTCTTCGCGGCGGCCGTCTTGGCGGTGGCGGCCGTCTTCTTGGCCGCCGTCTTCTTCGCGGGCGCCTTCTTGGCCGGGGCCTTCTTGGCCGGGGCCTTCTTGGCGGCCTTCTTCGCCGTCTTCTTGGCGGGTGCCTTGGCCCGCTTCTCGGCGAGGAGTTCGTAGCCCCGCTCCGGGGTGATCTCCTCGACGCTGTCGGCGGCCCGCAGCGTCGCGTTGGTCTCCCCGTCGGTGACGTACGCGCCGAAGCGGCCGTCCTTCACCACCACGGGCTGACCGCTGACGGGGTCCTCGCCGAGTTCCTTGAGGGGCGGCTTCGCCGCGGCGCGACCGCGCTGCTTGGGCTGCGCGTAGATCGCGAGCGCCTCGTCCAGGGTGATGGTGAAGAGCTGGTCCTCGGCGGTGAGCGACCGCGAGTCGGTGCCCTTCTTGAGGTACGGCCCGTAGCGGCCGTTCTGCGCGGTGATCTCGACGCCCTCGGCGTCCGCCCCGACGACCCGGGGCAGCGACATGAGCTTGAGCGCGTCCTGGAGGGTGACGGTGTCCAGGGACATCGTCTTGAAGAGGGACGCGGTGCGCGGCTTGACGGCGTTCTTGCCGGTCTTCGGGGTGCCCTCGGGCAGCACCTCGGTGACGTACGGACCGTACCGGCCGTCCTTGGCGACGATCGGGTGGCCGCTGATCGGGTCGGTGCCCAGTTCGAAGTCACCGCTGGGCTTGGCGAGCAGTTCCTCCGCGTAGGCGACGGTCAGCTCGTCGGGTGCCAGGTCCTCGGGGACGTCCGCCCGCTGGTGGCCCTCGGCGTCCCGCTCCCCGCGCTCGACGTAGGGACCGTAGCGGCCCACGCGCAGCACGATGCCGTCGCCGACCGGGAAGGACGACACCTCGCGGGCGTCGATGGCGCCCAGGTCGGTGACGAGTTCCTTGAGGCCGCCGAGGTGGTCCCCGTCGCCGTTGCCCGCTTCGGCGGCGCGGCCGGTGTCGCCGACGGGGGCGGGGCCCTCGCCGAAGTAGAACCGCCGCAGCCACGGCACGGCCTGGGCCTCACCGCTGGCGATGCGGTCGAGGTCGTCCTCCATCTTGGCGGTGAAGTCGTAGTCGACGAGCCGCCCGAAGTGCTTCTCCAGGAGGTTGACCACGGCGAACGACAGGAAGGACGGGACGAGCGCGGTGCCCTTCTTGAAGACGTAGCCGCGGTCCAGGATCGTGCCGATGATCGACGCGTACGTGGACGGGCGGCCGATCTCGCGCTCTTCGAGTTCCTTGACGAGGCTGGCCTCGGTGTAGCGGGCGGGCGGCTTGGTGGCGTGCCCGTCGACGGACAGGGCGTCGGCGGACAGCGGGTCGCCCTCGGAGACCTGCGGCAGCCTGCGCTCGCGGTCGTCCAGCTCGGCGTTCGGGTCGTCGGCGCCCTCGACGTACGCCTTGAGGAAGCCGTGGAACGTGATCGTCTTGCCGGAGGCGGAGAACTCGACGTCCCGGCCGTCGCTGGCGGTGCCGGCGATCTTGACGGTGACCGAGTTGCCGACGGCGTCCTTCATCTGGGAGGCGACGGTGCGCTTCCAGATGAGTTCGTAGAGCCGGAACTGGTCGCCGGTCAGGCCCGTGGCGGCCGGGGTGCGGAAACGATCACCCGACGGGCGGATCGCCTCGTGCGCCTCCTGGGCGTTCTTGACCTTGCCGGCGTAGGTGCGCGGCTTGTCGGGCAGGTAGTCGGCCCCGTACAGCTGGGTGACCTGGGCGCGGGCGGCGGAGACGGCCGTCTCGCTGAGGGTCGTGGAGTCCGTACGCATGTACGTGATGAAGCCGTTCTCGTACAGCTTCTGCGCGACCTGCATCGTGGCCTTCGCACCGAAGCCGAGCTTGCGGCTGGCCTCCTGCTGGAGGGTCGTGGTGCGGAACGGCGCGTACGGGGAGCGGCGGTACGGCTTGGACTCGACGGAGCGGACGGAGAAACGCGTCTGCTCCAGGGCCGCGGCGAGCGCCCGGGCGTTCGCCTCGTCGAGGTGCAGGGTGTTCGCGCCCTTGAGCTGCCCGAGCGAGTCGAAGTCACGGCCCTGCGCGACCCGCTTGCCGTCGACGCCGGTCAGCCGGGCGACCAGGGAGGCGGGGTCCGAGGCGTCCCCGGCACGGCCGGTGCCGAAGGTGCCGGTGAGGTCCCAGTACTCGGCGGAGCGGAACGCGATGCGCTCGCGCTCCCGTTCGACGACGAGCCGGGTGGCGACCGACTGGACGCGGCCCGCCGACAGCCGCGGCATGACCTTCTTCCACAGGACGGGCGACACCTCGTAGCCGTAGAGGCGGTCGAGGATGCGGCGGGTCTCCTGGGCGTCGACCAGCTTCTTGTTCAGCTGGCGCGGGTTGGCGACGGCATCGCGGATCGCGTCCTTGGTGATCTCGTGGAACACCATGCGGTGCACGGGGATCTTCGGCTTCAGCACCTCTTGGAGGTGCCAGGCGATGGCCTCGCCCTCGCGGTCCTCATCGGTGGCGAGGAAGAGCTCGGTGGACTCGCTGAGCAGGTCCTTGAGCTTCTTGACCTGTGCCTTCTTGTCGGCGTTGACCACGTAGATGGGCTGGAAGTCGTGTTCGACGTCCACGCCGAGGCGGCGGACCTCACCCGTGTACTTCTCCGGGACCTCGGCGGCCCCGCTGGGCAGGTCGCGGATGTGCCCGACGCTCGCCTCGACGATGTAGCCGGGGCCGAGGTAGCCCTTGATCGTCTTCGCCTTGGCAGGCGACTCGACGATCACGAGTCGGCGGCCGCCCTGTGCGGTCTCGCTGGTCGGGGACAACTTCGCTCTTCTCTCCGGTCGGCGCTCGATGACGCTGCGTTACGTCTCGGTGGCGGGTGCGGAACGGATGTCCACACGCTGACGCTGCGGAGTGTGACGGTACATCCCGCCCCCGTGTCAAACGGGAAAAGCCCGCAACGGCCACTCGAACGGTAACCCGACTACCACCTTTCCTGCCGCCCGGAGTGTCGACAGGTCCTTCCGGCGCAGTGCACAGGGTGATCTTCCCGTGGGTTTCGGCCGCTCCGCGACGCCCCTCCGCACGGCCCGCCGGGGGTTCCCGTTCGAAGGCGGGCGGCATCCGCGGGCCCCGCTCACACCCGGGTGAAGCACCAGGCCGCCAGGACCAGCGCGACCACCCCGACCCCGGTCGCGACCGTCACGGACACCGCCCGGTCGACCCCGTCCGCGACGGGCAGTCCCTGGCGCAGCCGGGTCCCCGTCCACACCAACAACGCGGCCCCGAACAGGGCGAACACCATTCCCGCGAAGATCGCCGGCGCACTTTCCATGGCACAGAGCCTCCCGTTCCGCGGTCCCCAGCGGTGGGAGGTTGGCAGCTACGGAAGTCGGCGCGGCGAACCACGGGTGAACGCCGCCCGCCCTTCGGGGTGAACCGTCGCGCACCGCCCCGGTCCGGGCGACCGCCCCCGCCGGCGGGGGGTGCTCAGCCGCCGGTCGGCTCCAGGAAACCCTGCTCGACGAGTGACCGGATCTGGGCGGGGGTCCGCGAGCGCAGCACCACCGGGTCCTCACCGAGGAGCTGGGCGATGGCGTCGATGATGCGCCCGGCGCTCATCGAGCCGTCACACACCCCGGCGAACCCGGCGCCCACGGTGTCGACCCGGGTGGCCCGCCGCATCCCGCGGTTCTGCCGCAGCACCACGTGTTCCGGGTCCTCCGCGCCGGGCAGTCCCACCTGCTCCTGCACCACCTCGTCCGCGAGCCGGAAGTGCCCGGCGAGCAGCGCGGCGTCATCGTGTGCGCGCAGGTAGTCCTGGCGGGCGAAGTGGGCGCGCACGACGTCCCCGAGGGGCTGCTCCACGGGGTGCGGCCACTCCTCGACGGTCACCGAGGGGCGCGGCGCGTCGCTCCTGCGCAGGGTGATCCAGCCGAAGCCGACCGCGCGGGTCCCGAGCGCGGCGAACTCGTCGAGCCAGGCGTCGTACCGGGCCGCGTACGCCACCGGGTCGGTGCGGTGGTCGCCCGCGTCCCTGAGCCACAGTTCGGCGTACTGGGTGACGTCCTGCACCTCGCGCTGCACGATCCACGCGTCGCAGCCGCGCGGCACCCAGGAGCGGACCCGCTCGGTCCAGTCCTCGCCGTCCACGTGCTGCCAGTTGGCGAGGAACTGCGCGTACCCCCCGGGGTTCAGCCGGTCCCCCGCCTGCTGGACCAGCGCACGGCACAGCGCGTCCCCGCTCATGCCCCCGTCGCGGTAGGTGAGTCGCGCGCCGGGCGAGATCACGAAGGGCGGGTTGGAGACGATCAGGTCGTAACCGCGGTCGGCGACCGGTTCGAACAACGACCCCTCCAGCAACTCCGCCGCGGGGGCGCCGGAGAGGGCGAGGGTGAGCCGGGTGACGTGCAGGGCGCGCGGGTTGAGGTCCGTGGCGGTGACCCGGGTGGCGTGCCGGGAGGCGTGCAGCGCCTGGATGCCCGATCCGGTGCCCAGGTCGAGCGCGGAGCCGACCGTGGTGCGCACGGTGATCCCGGCGAGCGTCGTGGACGCGCCCCCCACTCCGAGGACCACGCCCTCCTCGGCCGGTCCGCCGTCCGCGCCGACCGCTCCGCCGGCGCCGCCGACCGCGCAGCCGAGGTCCGAGACGATGAACCAGTCCTCGCCCTCGGGGCCGCTGTACGGACGGACGTCGACGGTCGCCGCGCACTCGTCCCCGCCGACCTCGGTGAGCCAGCCGGTCGCCTCGCAGGCGGCGACCGGCAGGACGTCCGCGAGTCGGGCCCGGGGCACCGGTTGTTGCAGGAGGAACAGGCGGACGAGGGTCTCCAACGGGCTGTCGCCGCGGCTGGCGCGCAGCGCGGGCACGGTCTCGCCGCGGGCCAGCGCCGCGTAGGCGGGCGCGCCCAGCAGCTCCAACAGGCCGTCCGCGGTGAAGTCGGCGCCGAGCAGGGCCGCCCGGAGCGCCTCCACGACGCCGCCCGGGGTACCGGGGGCGCTGGAGCCACCTGGGGCATCAGGTTCAGCAGGGGCGCTGGAGGTGTCAGGGGTGTCGGAACCAGCAGTTCCGTCGAGCACGGGCAGCCGCGAGAGAGTCACCCGCCCATTGTCCCCCGCCGGTCCGGCCGGGGACGGCGCCGGACCCGCCGACCGGTGGTGGGCCCGGTCCCCGTCGGCGAGCCGGCCCGCCGGGCCCCGCGCGGCAGGGCCCGGACGGCGGGTGCGCAGGGCGGGCACGACGGCGCCCGCCTCCCGGTGGGCGCCGGACCCCTGGGACGGGGACGGGCACTCCACGGGGAGACGGGCTGACGCAGAACGGGTACGGGTCCGGGTCCGGGTACGGGGTGCGTCGGGCCACCGGGTGCGACGGGCTGGCCGGGGGCGGCCCCGGGCAGGGCCGGTGGGGTCAGCCGCTGGCGGCGGCCGGGGACGCGCCCGCCGTCTTGCAGCTCTCCTGCTTCCGCATGGCCTCGCCCACTTCGCCCTCCTCCAGCTTCTTCAAGGCGTCGTTCCCGCTGCGGCTGAGCTTGATCAGCTCGCCGGCGACATCGTCGAGGCCACTGGCGAACTGCCCCTGGTCCTCGGTGTCCAAGCCGTCGACCTGCTCCTTCAGCCCCGCGTACGCCGTGGAGATGGCGTTCAGTTCCTTGACGGCGTTCTGCTGCTTGGTCTCGCCGCCGTCGACGGGCGGCGCCCCGGCCTTGTCCACGGCCGCACCGATCGCCTTGTACGCGTCGGACATGTCCTGGAACGCCTTGGAGTCCGTCGACTTGACGTCCTCCGGCTTGCTGTTGTCGGCGGTCTGCGCCTGGATCGCCTTGTTGGCGCCCTCGATCTTCTTCGCCTGCGGTTGGACGGAGTCGCAGACCGACTTGGCCCAGGAGTCGAGCTTCTCGTTGCCGTCGTCGCTGCATCCCGACAGAGCCAGTACGAGTACCGCACCGCCGGACAGTGCGACTGCGAGCTTCTTGTTCACCGGATCGGTCCCTTCCATGGCCTCTCGGCCCCGGAACATACACGCCGGCCGCCGGCCGATCGCCTGCGGGCTGTCCACTGCACCCGCTATTGAAGCCATTTGCACCAAGAGCGGTACGGGGCGGGGGAGAGAAGATTCACGACCGCGTCGATCCGCGGTCAGGGCGCCACCGCCGCACCGCCCGTCGCGGCCGGCCGTCGAGCGCCACCGCCGCCCTGTCCGTCGCCCCGGTGGCCGTCGTCCCCGCCCCCGTCTCCCCCACGGCCTCCCCCGGGCCCTCCGTCGCCGTCCAGGGCGGTGCCCCGTCGGTGGGAGATCCCCACGGCCGTACCGATCACCGCGAGGGCGAGGACCGCGACCAGGGCGCGGACGGCCGGGTTGGCGTCGTCGCCGTGGCTGAAGGCGACGACGGCGGGCGCGATGAGCAGCGCCACCAGGTTCATCACCTTGAGCAGCGGATTGATCGCCGGCCCCGCGGTGTCCTTGAAGGGGTCGCCGACCGTGTCACCGATCACCGTCGCCTCGTGTGCCGCACTGCCCTTGCCGCCGTGCGCGCCGTCCTCGACGAGCTTCTTGGCGTTGTCCCACGCCCCACCGGAGTTGGCGAGGAACACCGCCATCAGGGTGCCCGTCCCGATCGCCCCCGCGAGGAACGCGCCGAGCGGCCCGACCCCGAGGGTGAAGCCGATCACCACGGGGGCCAGGACCGCCAGCAGCCCGGGGGGCGCCAACTCGCGCAGTGCGTCCCTGGTGCAGATGTCGACCACCCGCCCGTACTCGGGTCGTTCGGTGTGGTCCATGATCCCGGGCCGCTCCCGGAACTGCCGCCGCACCTCCTGGACCACGGCGCCCGCCGACCGGGACACCGCACTGATCGCGAGCCCCGCGAACAGGAACACCACGGCCGCCCCGGCGATCAGCCCGACCAGGTTGTTGGGCTGCGAAACGTCCATCACCAGGTCCAACGGGCCACCGGGACCGACCCGTTCGCCCACGTCCGCCGCCGCCGTGGTGATGGCGTCCCGGTAGGAGCCGAACAGGGCCGCCGCCGCGAGGACCGCCGTGGCGATGGCGATGCCCTTGGTGATCGCCTTGGTGGTGTTGCCGACGGCGTCGAGTTCGGTGAGCACCCGGGCGCCCTCGCCCTCGACGTCCCCGGACATCTCGGCGATGCCCTGCGCGTTGTCCGTGACCGGCCCGAAGGTGTCCATCGCGACGATGACGCCGACCGTGGTCAACAGCCCGGTGCCGGCCAGCGCCACCGCGAACAGCGCCAAGGTGATGGACGCGCCGCCGAGCAGGAACGCCCCGTACACCGTGAGGGCGATGAGCAGTGCGGTGTACACGGCCGACTCCAGGCCCAGGGCGACCCCGGCCAGGACCACGGTGGCCGGACCGGTGCGCGAGGCCCCGGCGACGTCCCGGACGGGACGGCGGCCGGTTTCCGTGAAGTGGCCGGTGAGTTGCTGGATCAGCGCGGCCAGCACGATGCCGATCGCGACGGCGGTGAGGGCGAGGACCCGCGGGTCCCCGTCGTGGCCCCGGACGGCCGCGTCCGTGACGCCTTCGAGGTCCGCGTACGAGGACGGCAGGTACGCGGCCACCGCCACGGCGACGAGCAGCAGGGAGACCGTCGCGGAGACGAAGAAGCCCCGGTTGATCGCCGTCAGGCCGCTGCGGTCCTTCCGGCGCGGGACCACCGCGAAGATCCCGATCATCGCGGTGACCACCCCGATCGCCGGCACGATCAGCGGGAACGCCAGGCCGGCGTCTCCGAAGGCCGCCTCGCCGAGGATCAGTGCGGCGACGAGGGTCACCGCGTACGACTCGAAGAGGTCGGCGGCCATGCCCGCGCAGTCCCCCACGTTGTCGCCCACGTTGTCGGCGATGGTCGCGGCGTTGCGGGGGTCGTCCTCCGGGATGCCCTGTTCGACCTTGCCGACCAGATCGGCCCCGACGTCCGCGGCCTTGGTGAAGATCCCGCCGCCCACCCTCATGAACATGGCGATGAGGGCGGCGCCCAGGCCGAAGCCCTCCAGCACCTCGGGCGCGTCCGCCGCGTACACCAGCACCACGCAGCAGGCGCCGAGCAGACCGAGCCCGACCGTGAACATGCCGACGAACCCGCCGGTGCGGAACGCGATCCGCATCGCCCGGTGCGTGACGACGCTGCGGTCCCCTTCCGGTTCGCCCTTTCCCGAAGTGGCCGCCCGGGCCGCCGCGGCCACCCGCACATTGCTGCGGACGGCGAGCCGCATTCCCGCATATCCGGTGGTCGCCGAGAACACCGCGCCGACCAGGAAGAAGACCGATCGGCCGGCCCGCTGATTCCAGTCGTCCGCGGGAAGCAGGAGCAGCAGGAAGAACACCAGCACCGCGAAGAGGGCGAGTGTGCGCATTTGGCGGGTCAGATAGGCGTTCGCGCCTTCCTGCACGGCGGCGGCGATCTTCTTCATGCGGTCGGTGCCCTGGTCCGCCGCGAGGACCTGGCGTGCCAGGACCGCCGCCACCAGCAGCGCAGCCAGCGCCACGGCCGCGACGACCACGACGATCAGACGGTTCTCGCCGGTCAGGACCGCGGCGGCGGAGGGAGAGGAACGGCCGATTTCCAGCCGGGGGGAAAGCTCCGCCATTCGTCCTCCTGGAGACTGGGACGTAGCTCAAGCCGTGGACGGATCGCAGGATTCGACCCGGTCACAGCAGATGACGCTGCCGGGTGAGCGGAATTCTCAGGTGCTTCGCATCCGCACGAGCAACGTAATGGCTGAGATGCGGTTTACCGGAAAGGGCCCGGGTGTGTGTCGGGTGGTGTTTTCCCGAGGGCACGCCCATTCGGGTGGACACGCCCGTTCGGGTGAGCCCCGCACATCGGATGGGCATAGCCATCGGATGGGCGCGGCCATGGGGGGGCGTGCTCGGCCATGGGGGTGGGCGCGGCCCGGAGCGTCGGAAGACGCCGTTCGGGCGCAGGCGGTCGCGAGCCGAGGGCGTGTCGTGGGGCCCGGGGCGCGCGTGGGGCCCGGGGCGCGGCTCGGTGCCACGGCGGCCGTACGGGACGGGCAGGAGCGCTGCGGAGGGGAGGGTGTGCCGCCGCGGGGGGGGACCCCGTCCGGCGGACGGGAGGTCAGTGTCCCGGCGTGGGCCAGGTCATGCGGAGGGAGCCACCGGACTCACCGGCGGTGACCTCGACCTCGTCCACCAGGCCGCTGATCACCGCGAGGCCCATCTCGTCCTCGCTCTCGGCGCTCTCACCGGAGATGACGGCGTCGGGGCCGGAACGGGGTGCTTCGTCCTCCACCTCGATCGAGAACTGCTTCTCCTCCTCGATCAGGCGCACCTGGACCGGCGCGTCGATCCCCGCGCTCTGGTGCAGACCGACCGCGCGGGTGCACGCCTCGCCGACCGCCAAGCGCACCTCGTCGAGCACGGCCTCCTCGACCCCGGCCCGACGGGCCACGGCCGCCGCGACGAGACGGGCGGTCCGCACATGCTCGGGGAGTGCGCTGAAGCGGAGTTCGACGGTTGTCATACGTCCCCCTCGGACGGGCCGGCGTGCTGTGCGGGGGACCGGGCCCGGGGCCCGGTCCCCCAGGGTCGTGCTGCCTCCCGGGACGGGCCCGGGAGCTAGATCGGTCGACACTCGGTCAGTATCAGCCGGTATCAGTCGGTCGCCGCGACGGCTTCCTCGACCGAGGTGTGGATCGGGAACACCTTGGTCAAACCGGTGATGCGGAAGATCTTGAGGATGCGCTCCTGGTTGCACACCAGGCGCAGCGAGCCCTCATGGGCCCGCACCCTCTTCAGGCCGCCCACCAACACGCCGAGTCCGGTGGAGTCGAGGAAGTCGACGCCCTCCATGTCCACGACGAGGTGGAAGCTGCCGTCGTTCACCAGCTCGACCAGCTGCTCCCGCAGCTTGGGCGCGGTATATACATCGATTTCGCCACCGACCTCGACGACCGTACGATCGCCGACGGTACGGGTCGACAGGGACAGGTCCACGGATCCTCCAGCACCTTGCTATCGAGCGGTCGCCCCTAGGGACACCTCGGCTTGAACCCCCGGGACGGATCGCCAGCCGCGTGGGCATTCAATCATGGAGCGCCCCCGAGACGACGGGGACAACCAAAGCCGTAGGAGCCCCGGGGGCGCCTAACAGTGATTGTCCACCAGACCAGTGACACACTCGGTGCCAATGGCCGATTTGACTAATCTTCCTCGCCCTTCCGGACCGGGGGCAGATGCCGGTGACGCCCCTGACGTCGTCCTCGGCCGTCTCGCCGCGCGGCAAGGGAGGGCCACCCGCATCACTCATACGGAGCACTTGCCCCCGCGTGCGGGCCGTCATGCCGAGTGGCCCGAGGGGATTCGGCCGGAGATCACCGCTGCGCTGCGCACCGCGGGCGTCGACCGCCCCTGGGCCCACCAGGCGACCGCCGCGGAGCACGCCCTGGCCGGCGAGTCGGTCGTGGTCGCCACCGGGACGGCCTCCGGCAAGTCACTGGCGTACCTCGTCCCGATCCTGTCCGCGCTGCTGGACGGCTCCGAGGCCCCGAACGGCCGGGGGGCCACGGCCCTGTACCTGGCGCCGACGAAGGCGCTCGCGGCCGACCAGCACCGTTCCGTGCGGGAGCTGGCCGCTCCGCTGGGCAAGGCGGTGCGCCCGGCGGTCTACGACGGCGACACCCCGTTCGAGGAACGCGAGTGGATACGCCAGTACGGCAACTACGTCCTCACCAATCCGGACATGCTGCACCGCGGCATCCTCCCCTCGCACCCGCGCTGGTCGTCGTTCCTGCGGGCCCTGCGGTACGTGGTGATCGACGAGTGCCACACCTACCGCGGCGTCTTCGGCTCGCACGTCGCCCAGGTGCTGCGCCGACTGCGCCGACTATGCGCCCGCTACGGGTCCGAACCGGTGTTCCTGCTGGCCTCGGCCACCGCCGCCGAGCCGGCCGCCGCCGCGGGCCGGCTGACGGGGGTGCCGGTGCGGGAGGTGGCGGACGACGCCTCGCCGCGGGGTGCGGTGGTGTTCGCCCTGTGGGAGCCGCCGTTGACCGAACTGCACGGGGAGAAGGGCGCCCCGGTGCGCCGCACGGCCACCGCGGAGACCGCCGACCTGCTGACCGACCTGGTCCGCGACGGAGTGCGCACCGTGGCGTTCGTCCGGTCCCGACGCGGCTCCGAACTGATCTCCGTGATCGCCCAGGACCGGCTCGCCGAGGTCGACCGCTCGTTGGCCCGCCGGGTCGCCGCCTATCGGGGCGGCTACCTCCCCGAGGAACGCCGGGCCCTGGAACGCGCGCTGCACTCGGGCGAGTTGTTGGGGCTCGCCGCGACGACCGCCCTCGAACTCGGCATCGACGTCTCCGGCCTGGACGCCGTCCTCATCTGCGGCTATCCAGGCACCCGGGCGTCCCTGTGGCAGCAGGCGGGCCGGGCCGGACGCTCCGGAACGGGTGCCCTCGCGGTCCTCGTCGCCCGTGACGACCCCCTGGACACGTATCTCGTCCACCATCCGGAGGCCCTCTTCGACCAGCCGGTGGAGTCGACGGTCCTCGACCCCGACAATCCGTACGTCCTCGCACCGCACCTGTGTGCCGCCGCCGCCGAGATACCGCTCACCGACGAGGACCTGCCCCTGTTCGGTCCCGCGGCCCTCGCGCTGCTGCCCCAGCTGGAGGCGGCGAAGCTGCTGCGGCGGCGCGCCTCGGCCTGGCACTGGACGCGCCGCGAACGGGCGGCCGACCTGACCGACATCCGCGGCGGCGGAGGAACACCGGTCCAGATCGTGGAGGCCGACACCGGGCGGCTCCTCGGCACGGTCGACGCCTCCGCCGCGCACACCTCCGTCCACGAGGGTGCCGTGCACCTGCACCAGGGGCGCACCTACCTGGTCCGGCAGTTGGACCTCGACGACTCCGTCGCGCTCGTCGAGCAGGCGGCCCCGACCTACTCCACGGTCGCCCGTGACGTGACGTCGGTGTCCGTCCTGGAGACCGACGTCGAGGTCCCCTGGGGCTCCGCCCGGCTCGCCTACGGGTCGGTGGAGGTCACCAACCAGGTCGTGTCGTTCCTCCGCCGCCGGCTCGTCACCGGTGAGGTGCTCGGCGAGACCAAGCTGGACCTGCCGCCGCGCACCCTGCGGACCCGAGCCGTGTGGTGGACCGTCACCGAGGACCAGCTCGACGCCGCCCGGATCGGCCCCGAACAGCTCGCGGGCGCCCTGCACGCCGCCGAGCACGCCGCCATCGGGATGCTCCCGCTCTTCGCCACCTGCGACCGTTGGGACATCGGTGGCGTCTCCGTCCCGCTGCACGCCGACACCCTGCTGCCCACCGTCTTCGTGTACGACGGCCACCCCGGCGGCGCGGGCTTCGCGGAGCGCGCCTTCCGGACCGCCCGGGACTGGCTCACCGCCACCCGGGAGGCCATCGGAGCGTGCGAGTGCGCGGCCGGGTGCCCGTCCTGCATCCAGTCGCCCAAGTGCGGCAACGGCAACGAGCCGCTGCACAAGCGGGGCGCGCTGCGGTTGCTCACCACGCTCCTCGCCGACGCCCCGCAGCGGGACCCGGACCCGGACGGGGACACCGGCTGACACCGCCTCCTGCGGTCCCGCCCGGGCCCTGGCCCGGGCGGCGAACAGCCCCGTCCCCAGGGCCGTCCGCACCTCGGCGACCTCTCCGTCCAGCACGCACCGCCCGACCCGCGCCCCGTTCGCCCCGGCGACCGTCCGCGCACGGGCACAGGCCGCCTCCCGGCCCCGCGTCCAGTGGTCGGCGGCGGCGAGCACCGCCAGGTCGGCCGCCGCCGCGGCCCGGTGGCGCACCACCACGGCCTGTCCCACGGCCAGCAACGCCACGAACACCGTTGCCAGCACCGCGATGCCCGTGACGGCCCATACCGAGGCCGCGCCCCGGTCCGCGGCTCCAGCACCAGCCCGGAGCCGCCGTCCCCCGTCCCGCCACCGCCCGGGCCCCCAGTGTTGTCGCCTCTGCGGGGTCTGCGGGGTCTGCGGGCACTGCGAGGTCTGCGAGGGCCCGTTCACCGCACCACCTCCTCCGCAGCAGCCACCGCGGTGTGCCGCAGCCGCAGGAGGGGGAGGGCGTCCGGGCCCGGCGCCGGGGCGACGACCTCCACCCGGACGAGACCTCCCTCCCGTCGCACCGTGGCCCGGGCACCCGACGGCGCCGCCCGGTGCACCGCAGCCAACACCACGGCGTCCGGGTCCTGGCGGGCCGCGGCCCGGGCACCCGCCCGCGCCGCGTCCACGCACTGGACCTGTGCGGCAGCCGCGAGCAGCGCCCACACGAGGCCCACCGTGAACACCACCAGGACCGGCAGGACGACCGCCGATTCCGCCGTCACGAACCCGTGGTCAGCGCGCCGAAGCCGCCACGAGCTGCCGGACCCCACCGCAGCGTGCCCCACCGGGGGCGCGGACCGTTCCGTCGGCTCAGAGCTGGGCATCGAGGGCCCGTGCCACGAGGCCGTGCAGCGCGGCGTGCACCCGGTCGCTGGTGACCACCTTGTACAACAGCCCGGCGAAGCCCACCGCGGCGATCAACCCCACCGCGTACTCCGAGGTGACGATCCCCCGTTCCCGGTGGTGTCCCCGTACCGCGTTCCGCAGCGCCGCGGCCACCGCTCGGCCACCGCCGGCGCACAGCCGCCGGACCCGTCCCTTCACCCGCTCCATGTGGACCCCCGTCACCCGTGCCATGCCGATCCCCGTTGCTCTCGTTCGTGCTTGGTCGATCCTCGAAACCCAGCGCTTCGCCGCCTTACTGACGCTGCATCAGCCCTTCACCCCCCGTCCCCGCCGAGCAGGCGTTCCGCGAGCCCCATGACCACGGGCAGCACTCCGATGACGACGAACGCGGGCAGGAAGCACAGGCCCACGGGTGCCGTGATCAGCACGCCCGCCCGGCGGGCGCGGGTCGTCCGGGCCCGGGCCCACCGGGCCCGCACCTCGGCGGCGTACCGCGCCACGGGCACGGCGGCCGGAGCACCCGACTCGCCCGCGCGCTCCAGCAGCAGGGCGAGCGCCCTCCCGTCCGGAAGGGCAGCCAACTCCCGCCAGGCGTCGGCGGGTCGGGCGCCGAGCCGCACTTCCCCGGCGCCGTAGGACAGGGCCGAACCCACCGGCCCGCCCAGCGACTCACCGACCGCCCGCGCCGCCACCACCGGCTGCGCCCCCGCCGCGACACAGGCGGCCAACAGATCCGCAGCCAAGGGGAGTTCCGCGCACACTGACGGGGGCGCATGCGATCCGACCGCCGGCCGCCGCCGGTCGAACCACCGGACACCGGCCGCGGCCAACACCCCGACCACCACTCCGGCGACCCCCTCGACCAGCAGGAACCCGGCGCAGCCGGCGCCTACCGTCACCACCCAGCGCCGTGCCCCGGCGGCCTCCGCCCGCCACCGGGTCGGCCGGCCCGCCGCCCGTCTCAGCGACCCCGCGCCCCGAGCCCCCGGCACCCGGGAGCCCGTCTGCTCCCCCGACAGCCGGGCCCACCGCGCGGCGGACCGTTTGCGACGCCCCATCACCCTTCCTCCCTCACCGATCGATCCGTCCGACCGCGCAGCCGTCATGCTCCGGCGCTCCGCACGATCCGCAGCGCCCACCACAGCCCCGCCGCCTCCAACACCCCGCCCACCGCCAGGCACCCCAGCCCGCCCGCGGTGTGCAGCAGCACCCGCAGCGGATCGGCGCCCAGCGCCCAGCCGAGCACCAGCCCCACCAGAGGGAGTCCGGCGAGCATCACGGCGGTGGCCCGCGCCGCCGCGCACCCCGCCCGCAGATCGCCCCGCAGGTCCCGCTCGGCGCGAAGGGCCGCCTCCACCCGTTCCAGCCCCGCGGCGAGCCCGGCGCCCTGGTCCACCGCCACCCGCCAGCACGCGGCGAGCCCCCGCAGTCCCTCGCCGCCCGGTTCCCGTGCGGCTGCCCCCAGTGCCGCCGGCACGTCCCCGCCGAACCTCGCCGCGGCGAGCACTCCCTCCGCCGCCGCGCCGAGCCCGCCGTCGGGTGCCCGCGCCAGGGCCGCCAGCGCCTCCCCGGGTTGCCGTCCAGCCCGCACCTCGCCGACCAGTGCCCCGCACAGGGCGATCACCTCGTCGGCACGCCGCTCCCCGGCCACCCGACGGGCGCGTTCGCGCAGTGCCCGGCGCACCACGGGTACCGAGAGGGCCGCCAGCAGCAGCGGTACGGGTGACTCGCCGGCGAGGGCCACCACTGCCCCGCCGACCAGGACCCATGCCTCGGGTCCGACGAGCCCGCGCAGCCGGGCCACCGCCGGTCCGCCCGCGCCGTGCACGACACGGCCGATGGCGGCGTGCCGTCCAGCGCCGGGGAAGGCCGCCCCGATCCCGCCGGGCACCGGGGCGCCCGCGAGCGCCCGTGACCGCCGCACCCGCACCGTCCGCCGGTCCCGCGCCGCGAGGACCGCGCCCCCCGCGCACACCACGGCCACCCACACCAGGACCGCCGAGCCGAGCGCCCCGGGGGCCGTCGCCCCGGCCCCGCTCACCGGGACTCCCCCAGCAACTCCCGCAGCCGGGGCCAGCCTCGCTCACGGAGGAACCCCTGGGGCGCCCACCGGAGTGCGGGAGTGGTCATCACGAGCCCCGAGGGGTCCCTGCCGAGGACGCTCACCTCGGCGATCCGCCGATGTCCCCGCCGGTCGCGCACCAGGTGGAGCACCACCGCCACGGCTGCCGCGAGTTGGCTGTGCAGCGCGGCGCGGCCGAGCCCCGCGGCCGAGGCCAGGGCCTCCAACCGGGCGGGCACGTCGGCGGCCGTGTTGGCGTGCACCGTGCCCGAGCCGCCTTCGTGGCCGGTGTTGAGCGCGGCGAGCAGGTCCAGCACCTCGCCGCCGCGCACCTCACCGACGACGAGCCGGTCGGGCCGCATCCGCAGGGCCTGGCGGACGAGGTCCTGGAGGGTCACCAGCCCCGCGCCCTCCTGGTTCGCCGGGCGGGCCTCCAGTCGCACCACGTGCGGGTGGTCGGGGCGTAGCTCCGCGGAGTCCTCGGCGAGGACGATGCGCTCGTCCGGGGGGACCAGGCCGAGCAACGTACTCAGCAGGGTGGTCTTGCCGGTGCCCGTACCGCCGCTCACCAGGTACGACAGCCGGGCGTCCAACAGGGCCCGCAGCACTCGGTCGCCGCCGGGCGGCACCGTCCCGGCCGCCGCCAGTTCGGCCAGTGTGAACGCCCTCGGCCGGGCCACCCGGAGCGAGAGGCAGGTCGAGCCGACCGCGACGGGCGGCAGCACCGCGTGCAGTCGGGTGCCGTCGGGCAGCCGGGCGTCGACCCACGGGCGGGCGTCGTCGAGGCGTCGCCCGGCCGCCGCGGCCAGCCGTTGGGCGAGCCGCCGGACGGCCGCCGCGTCGGGGAAACCGATGCCGGTGAGTTGGAGGCCGCGCCCCCGGTCGGCCCAGACCCGGTCGGGTGCGGACACCAGGACGTCGGTGACCGCCGGGTCGGCGAGCAGCGGGTCCAGCGGGCCGGTGCCGACCAGTTCGGACCGCAGCTGTTCGGTGGTGCCGAGCACTTCGGCGTCCCCGAGGACCACGGACTGGGCGCGCAGGGCCTCGGCGACGTGGGCGGGGGTGGCGTCAAGCCCGCTGCGGGCGAGCCACTGCCGGACGCTGTCGAGCATGCGCTCACCGACCACCGTGCTCATCCTCCCGCTCCGTCCGCACCACCGGGCACACCACCGGGCTTACCGCCGTCCGCGCTACCGCCCGCGTCACCGGGCGGGCCGTCGGGCGCGGCCATGGACGCGGCCTCGGGCGCGGCCCGTTCCCAGAAGGCGGTGCAGAACCGGGCGAGCGGGCTCCGGGGGTCGTGGCCCGGTGGCCTTCCGTCCTCCTGAGCGTTCGACAGCCCGGCCTCGCGCGGGAGTTCACCCGCGAACGGCAGCCCCAGCAGGCGGGCCGTGCCCGGGCCGTCGGGACCGCCGCGCTCCGGTCGGTCGGCCGGGACGACCACCCTCAGGTCCCGCAGCACCGGGCGGACGGCCGCCGCCACCCGGCCCGCCGCGGCCACCGCGCGCAGGCCGCCCGCCACCACCAGGAGTCCGACGTCCAGTTGGGCGAGGGCCTGCACCGAGGCACCGTCGACCCGGCGCGGCAGGTCCACCACGACGGCCCCGCCCCGGCGGCGGGCGGCGGCCAGCACCGCGCGCACGGCCGGGGGCGGCACCGGAACGGGCTCCCCCCGGTCCCAGCTGAGGACCCGCACCCCGTGCAGCGCGGGCAGTGCCTCCTCCAACGCGGCGCCGCCGACCCGGCCCCGGGAGGCCGCGAAGGCCGGCCAGCGCAAGCCGTCGACGTCCTCCCCGCCGAGCGCGACGTCCAGCCCTCCGCCGAGCGGGTCGGCGTCGACCAGCAGGGTGCGGCGGCCGGCCCGGGCCGAGGTCACCGCGAGGGCGCAGGCGAGGGTGGAGGCGCCGACGCCTCCGCTGCCACCGAGCACGCCCACCGTCCGGGCGGGTCGGTCCGCTCCTTCGGCGACGTCGGCGATCCGGTCGACCAGCCACTCCTCGCCGTCCGGCAGCACGAGTGCGTGATCGGCGCCGATCTCGACCGCGTGCCGCCACCGTTCGGGGTCGGCGGGCGCCCGGCTCACCAGCACCACTGCGCGCCTGCGGGTGGCGGCCCGCAGTCGGGGGACGGCGTCGGGCCCCACGAGGACCAGCGGGGCGGAGTCCCAACGGGCGGGCTCCGGCGGGCCGGGCCGCACCTCGGCACGGGCGCCCGCCGCGGCGCACAGCCGCAGCAGGTCGTCGAGGAGGGCCGGGTCCTCGGTGAGCACCAACGGGCCTCCGGACGCGCGCGGTCGCCCCACCGGGTCCGCGGCGGCCACCGGTTTGACCCGGCGCACGGGTCCGCCCCGGCTCGCCGGAGCCACCCGGGTCGACCCTTCACCGGAGGAACGCCCCACCGCCCCCGACCCGCGCCCCGCCCCGTACACCGGCTCCGTTCCCGGGGTCGGCCCCGACCCGTACTCGGTCCCCGACCCGTACTCGGTTCCCGATCCGTACGCCGGTCCCGATCCGTTCTTCCCCGTGCCGTCCATTCCGATCCCAGCCCCTCGTTCCGTACGCCCGGTGCACGCCGGACGCGACCCGCGTGCCCCTGCACGCGCTCCCTTCCTCGGCGCCCGCCCGGGACCCACCGGACCCCGGAGGTCCGTGAATCCCGAACGTGGAGTTCCGTTCTCCGCGATACGCACGGCCGTCAGAATCCGGCCATGTGGACCGCGCCATAGCGAACCGTGGGAACTCCGTGGTCGACCGCGTGGGAATCACGATGCGCGGATCCCGGAAAACGTGTGGATCTTGGTCAAATACCGTGGACAAGGCCGCCCCTGTGAATAACTTCATCACCCAAACCAGTGACAGCGACGGCCACGACCTGACGCCTGGAGCGCAGCCCGATCGTCACTCTGAGTGAGGGAGCGAGGGGGTGCCGAGCCTGGGCGCCAGAGCCTGCACAGCGGCGAGAAGGTCATCGGGCCGCGGGAGAAAGGGGGCCAAACCGGTCTGGACATGCGACGACCCCCGCCGGGGGGGAGAGCGGGGGTCGTCCCCACGGCCGACTCGGGGGGGGGAGGAGTCGGACCGGGTTAGCACGGTCGCGAACGATCCGTGACTTCCATGGTGTACCCGAAGGCCCTCCCAGGCAAACCCACACGCCCCGGCTTACGCCGAATGGTGGGCGCCTATGCTCAAGCCGTGGAAAACCACTCGTTGCCCCGCACAGCCGCCTTCTTTGACCTGGACAAGACGGTCATTGCGAAGTCGAGCACGCTCACCTTCAGCAAGTCGTTCTATCACGGTGGCCTGATCAACCGGCGAGACGTACTGCGCACCGCGTACACGCAGTTCGTGTTCCTCGCCGGCGGCGCCGATCACGACCAGATGGAACGCATGCGCGAATACCTGTCCGCGCTCTGCCGGGGCTGGAACGTACGACAGGTGCAGGAGATCGTCGCCGAGACGCTGCACGACCTCATCGACCCGATCATCTACGACGAGGCGGCGTCCCTGATCGAGGAACACCACACGGCCGGGCGGGACGTCGTGATCGTCTCGACGTCCGGCGCCGAAGTGGTGGAACCCATCGGGGAGTTGCTCGGCGCCGACCGGGTCGTGGCCACCCGGATGGTCGTCGGCGAGGACGGCTGCTTCACCGGGGAGGTGGAGTACTACGCCTACGGCCCGACCAAGGCCGAGGCGATCCGGGAGCTGGCCGCGACCGAGGGGTACGACCTGGCCCGCTGTTACGCGTACAGCGACTCCATCACCGATCTGCCGATGCTGGAGGCGGTCGGCCATCCGCACGCGGTGAACCCGGACCGGGCGCTGCGCCGCGAGGCGGTCGCCCGCAGCTGGCCGATCCTCGACTTCCACCGCCCGGTGCGGCTCAAACAGCGCATCCCCGCACTACGGGTCCCGCCGCGCCCCGCCCTGGTCGCCGCCGCGGCCGTGGGCGCCGCCGCGGCGGCCGGACTCGTCTGGTACGCCAGCAGGCGCCGCGCACCGGTCGCCTGAACGGAGCGCTCCCCTCGCCCCGACCACCCCACAACATGTCCGCTTGCGCACCTTTTAGGGGTAAAGGTAAAGAAGTGGAGCAAGGGGTTCCACTTCCCTGCGGACAGGAGTACAAAGGAGTCAACGGCCCGCGAGACCAAGGGCATCCGAGAGGATCACCCGAAGACAGCAACCGTGGCCCCACGGACCGAGCATGGAAACCGGGCACCCACGCGACGTCGACCCGTCGAATACGGGCCAGCCGCACCAGGTGACGGGCGAAGCACCCGACCTGATGGGCAACACTTCGAGGACGCTTGGTAACCGGGTGGACATGCCAGCGGCGGTACGGATCCTCGTACCGCCGCAACCCCGTTCAGGGCCGCCCGTCCCCGCCCCCACCCCGACACCAGCGCGACGGCGACCCCGCGCACCCGCAGCCCGCACCCGGCAGCCCACCGCGTCGGACCGGCCCGGCGCACCGCGTCAGGCGGCCCCGCGCTGCAACGCCTCGCACACCGCCGTCGACTCCCGGGCCCCCAGCTCCACCGAACGGCCGCAGTGGGCGATCCACTCGGCCACCCCCTCCGGGGTGCCCGACGCGTAACCCGCGAGGGCCGCCGCGTAGGACGCCCGCCCCTGCTCCGCGTGACCCACCTCGGCCGGACAGACGGCCTTCGGGTCCAACCCGCTGCCCACCAGGACGATCCGCTCGGCCGCCCGCGCGACGAGCCCGTTGTACGAACCGAAGGGCCGCACCGCCAGCAGCTCCCCGTGCACCACGGCCGCGGTGACCAGGGCCGGCGCCGAACCGCCCGCGACGACCAGCCCCGCCAGCCCGTCGAGCCGCGCGGCCACCTCGTCGGCGCCCGGCAACGGCAGCTCAATCAGCGGCTCGTCCACCGGCTCGCCCGACAGCCGCGGACGCCCCACCGACCCGTCCCGCCGGGCGGCGGCGGCCACCAGGTGCAGCCTGGCCAGCACCCGCAACGGGGACTGCCGCCAGACGGAGAGGAGTTGCCCGGCCTCGGCGCCCAACCGCAGGGCGGCGCCCACCGCGCGGGACTCCTCGTCCACACCGAAGTCACTGCGCCGGCGCACCTCTTCCAACGCCCAGTCGGCCCCGGCGAGTGCGGCGGAACCACGCGCGCCGCGCAGTGCCGCCTCCGAGGTGACCTCGTTGCTGCGCCTGCGCATGACGCGGTGCCCGTAGACGCGGTCCACCGCCTTGCGCACGGCCGCCACGGATTCGGCCACCCGGGGCAGCTCCCCGAGCGCGACGAGCGGATCGGCCTGCGCACCTGACGTACTCATGGGTACGACCCTACGCACCCGGTGCCGCCACCCCACGAAGGAGTGGTCTTCTTCACGTCCGGGCCGGTCCGGTCGAGGGGTGCCCACTAAGCTTACTGAACATGAAAACTGCTTTCGTTGGGAAGGGCGGCAGCGGCAAGACCACCCTGTCGTCGCTCTTCGTCCGGCATCTCGCCGCGACCGGCGCGCCGGTCATCGCGATCGACGCGGACATCAACCAGCACCTGGGGGCCGCCCTCGGCCTCGACGACGAGACCTCGGCCCGACTGCCCGCCATGGGCGCGCGGCTGCCGATGATCAAGGACTATCTGCGCGGCTCGAACCCGCGCATCGCCTCCGCCGACACCATGGTGAAGACCACTCCGCCCGGCGAGGGCTCGCGACTGCTGCGGGTCCGGGAGAACAACCCGGTGTACGACGCCTGCGCCCACCCGGTGGAACTCGACGGCTCCACCGTCCGTTTGATGGTCACCGGGCCGTTCACGGAGGCCGACCTCGGCGTCGCCTGCTACCACTCCAAGACGGGCGCGGTGGAGCTGTGCCTGAACCACCTGGTCGACGGTCGCGACGAGTACGTGGTGGTCGACATGACCGCGGGGTCCGACTCGTTCGCCTCGGGCATGTTCACCCGCTTCGACATGACGTTCCTGGTCGCGGAGCCGACCCGCAAGGGGGTCTCCGTCTACCGCCAGTACAAGGAGTACGCACGGGACTTCGGGGTCGCGCTGCACGTCATCGGCAACAAGGTGCAGGGCCCCGACGACATCGACTTCCTGCGTCAGGAGGTCGGCGACGACCTGCTGGTGACCGTGGGCCACTCGGACTGGGTGCGGTCCATGGAGAAGGGGCGCCCGCCCCGGTTCGCCCTCCTGGAGGACGTCAACCGCGCCGCCCTGCACGCACTCCAGAAGGCCGCCGACGCGACCTACGGCACCCGCGACTGGGAGCGCTACACGCGCCAGACGGTCCAGTTCCACCTGCGGAACGCCAAGTCCTGGGGCAACGAGCGCACGGGGATCGACCTGGCCACCCAGGTCGATCCCGCTTTCGTGCTGCGCGAACAGTCAGTCGACGCGCCCCAGCCCGTCTGAGGCCCTCGACCGCTCGGCCGGGGCGGGCCTCCCACAGGGGCGGCCCGCCCCGGGGCCGGAGGCGGGGCGTCAGCGTTCGCCGGCGGCCGGCGCCCCGGGCACGCCCTTGGGTGCCGGTGCGGGTCGGGCCGAGAGGTGGGACGCCCAGCCGCCCTTGGGGGCCTGACCGACCTTCAGGGTGCGCAGCTTGTCGAGGGTGCCCGGGTCCTGGGCGTCGAGCCAGTCGGCGAGTTGCCGGAAGGACACGCACCGCACGTCCCTCTTGGTGCACACCGACTCGATGGTCTCCTCGATGGCCCGCATGTACGTGCCGCCGTTCCAGGACTCGAAGTGGTTGCCGATGATCAACGGCGCCCGGTTGCCCTCGTAGGCCCGGTCGAAGCCCTGGAGGAGGCCGTCGCGCATCTGGTCCCCCCAGTACTCGTGCATCGACGGGTCGCCCTGCGAGGTCGTACCGGACTGGTTGACCATGAAGTTGTAGTCCATGGTCAATGTCTCGAAGGAGCGGCCGGGGACGGGGACGAGTTGCATGGACAGGTCCCACAGTCCTTCCTTCTTCTTCGGCCAGACCTGGTCGTTGACGCCGCTGGTGTCGTAGCGGAAGCCCAGTTCGCGGGCGGCCTTCATGAAGTTCTTCTGCCCTTCGAGGCAGGGGGTGCGGGCGCCGATGAGTTCCTTGTCGTAGTCGAAGGGCAGCGGCTGGGCCCCCTTGAGGCCGGTGTTGGTCTTCCAGTTCGTCACGAAGGACTTGGCCTGCGCGATCTCGCTCTTCCACTCGTCGACCGACCACTGTCCGACTCCGCCGCTGCTGCCGCAGAAGTGGCCGTTGAAGTGGGTGCCGACCTCGTTGCCCTCCAGCCAGGCGCCCCGGAGTTGGTCGACGGTGTCCTTGATGCCCTGGACGTCGTTGAAGCCGATGTCGGAGCTGCCCGTGTTGTGCTGCGGCGGGTCGTACAGCTTCCGCTTCTCCTCCGGGAGCATGTACACGCCGCTGAGGAAGTACGTCATCGTGGCGTTGTTGGCCTTCGACACCTTCCGGAAGTGCGAGAACAGCCGCTGACTGTCCTCGCCCGCACCGTCCCAGGAGAAGACGACGAACTGCGGCGGGCGTTGACCGGGCTTCAACCGTTCGGGGCGCGGGAGCTTCGGCTGGGGGCCGGTGAAGGCGGTGGACCCGTCGCCGATCAGCCGGACCGCGTTCTTGGGCGCGGGGGCCGCGGAGGCCTTCTTCTCCCCCGAACCCGCCTTCCGGGCTCCGGCGCTGTCGGGGTCGCCGCAGCCGGACAGGGCCATGGCGCAGGTCGCGGTCACGGCCAGGCCCGCGGCGATCCTCTGGGTGGCGGCCATCCGCCCACCTTCTTCCTGTACGACAAATCTGGGCGCCGCCAACGTCGCACGGGAACGTCAATACGTTTGTATGACAAGCCGATAAAAATGCCTATTCACTCACCTAGGTGATTATTTGCGATACCTAAGGCAAATGTTCGGCACGTCTCTTTACTCTGGATGACGATCCGTTTACCAAGAGTTGAGTCATCCCGCCGCTGCAACGCCGTGACCCCACGGCCGCGAGCCCGCCCCCGCCCTCCGTGGGACCGGGGGCCCCTGTCCGCGACCGCGCCGCCCCGGAGGAGACGGGACATGCCAGCCTGCCCCCACGCCGTTCACACTGCTCACGCCGACGAGACCGACGACGCGTCCGAGCGCACCGCCTGCGCCCACCCGCCCCACAGCCCGCCGCCCCACGGCCCACCACCTGGTGCGGCGCCGCCCGTCGCCACGCCCCGCGCACCGCACGCCGGGCACCCCCTCGCCAGGCACCCCCTCGCCAGCGGCATCAGCGCGTTCCAACGTCACACGGCACCCCTGGTACGGGGAGAACTGGCGAGGCTCGCCCGCGAGGGACAACGCCCCTCCCAACTCTTCCTCGCCTGCGCCGACTCCCGACTCGTCACGTCGATGATCACGTCCAGCCGACCGGGCGACCTGTTCGTGGTCCGCAACGTCGGCAACCTGGTACCCCGCCCCGGCTCCGAACGCGGTGACGACTCCGTGGCGGCGGCCATCGAGTACGCCGTCGACGTGCTGGAGGTCCGCTCGATCACCGTGTGCGGGCACTCCGGATGCGGGGCGATGCAGGCACTCCTGTCCACCGAAGCCACCGGCACGGGCGATACGGGCAGTACGGGCGGTACGGGTACGGAGCCGACACCCTTGCGTCGCTGGCTCCGGCACGGCCTGCCCAGCCTGGAGCGGATGCGCACCCCCGCCGCACCGCCGCCCCGCCTCTCCTGGCGCCCACCCGTCGACGCCGTCGAACAGCTCTCCCTCACCAACGTGCTGCAACAGCTCGCCCACCTACGGGAACACCCGTCCGTGGCCCGAAGGCTCGCGCGCAACCCCCTCGACCTGCACGGGATGTACTTCCACGTCGGCGAGGCCCAGTCCTATCTCCTGGACGAGTCGGAGGCGACGTTCACCCAGGTCACCGCCGTGGAGGACCCCCCGGCCAACCGCCGCGCCCCCGCCCCCCGCACCTGACCGGCGCCCCCGGCACCCACCGTCCTCCCCTCCGCGACCTACGCCACACAGGTCTAAACCAATTTTCGGCCAGCCCTTGTCAGCGGCCGTTGCTTCTGGTGAGCTGTGGCGCGGGACACAGCGGACCGGACCTCCTGGGAAAGGGAGAAGTCGTGAGCAACGAAAGCCTGGCCAATCTGCTGCGAGAAGACCGCAGATTCGTGCCTCCCGCCGAGCTGGCCGCACACGCCAACGTGACCGCGGAGGCGTACGAGCAGGCCAAGGCTGACAGGCTCGGCTTCTGGGCCGAGCAGGCCCGCCGGCTGAGCTGGGCGACCGAGCCCACCGAGACGCTCGACTGGTCGAACCCCCCGTTCGCCAAGTGGTTCCAGGACGGCAAGCTCAACGTCGCCTACAACTGCGTCGACCGTCACGTGGAGGCCGGCAACGGCGACCGCGTCGCCATCCACTTCGAGGGCGAGCCGGGCGACGGCCGGGCCGTGACGTACGCCCAGCTCAAGGACGAGGTCTCGCAGGCCGCCCACGCCCTCACCGAACTGGGCGTCACCAAGGGCGACCGGGTCGCCGTCTACCTGCCGATGATCCCCGAGGCGGTCGTCGCGATGCTCGCGTGCGCCCGCATCGGCGCCGCGCACTCCGTGGTCTTCGGCGGCTTCTCCGCCGACGCCATCGCGGCCCGCATCCAGGACGCCAGCGCCAAGGTGGTCATCACCGCCGACGGCGGCTACCGCCGCGGCAAGCCCTCCGCCCTCAAGCCCGCCGTCGACGACGCGCTGGGCCGGGTCGAGGGCGTCGAGAAGGTCCTCGTCGTCCGCCGCACCGGTGAGGACGTCGCCTGGACCGAGGGCCGCGACGTGTGGTGGCACGAGATCACCGCCCGTCAGTCCACCGAGCACACCCCCGAGGCGTTCGACGCCGAGCACCCGCTGTTCATCCTCTACACCTCGGGCACCACCGGGAAGCCCAAGGGCATCCTGCACACCTCCGGCGGCTACCTCACCCAGGCCGCGTACACGCACCACGCCGTGTTCGACCTCAAGCCGGAGACCGACGTCTACTGGTGCACGGCCGACATCGGCTGGGTCACCGGCCACTCGTACATCACCTACGGCCCGCTCGCGAACGGCGCCACCCAGGTCATGTACGAGGGCACCCCGGACACCCCGCACCAGGGCCGGTTCTGGGAGATCGTCCAGAAGTACGGCGTGTCGATCCTCTACACCGCGCCGACCGCGATCCGCACCTTCATGAAGTGGGGCGACGACATCCCGGCCAAGTTCGACCTGAGCAGCCTGCGGGTGCTCGGGTCGGTCGGCGAGCCGATCAACCCCGAGGCGTGGATCTGGTACCGCAAGCACATCGGCGGCGACCGCTGTCCGATCGTCGACACCTGGTGGCAGACCGAGACCGGCGCGATGATGATCGCGCCGCTGCCCGGCGTCACGGAGACCAAGCCGGGCTCCGCGCAGCGAGCGCTGCCGGGCATCTCCGCGACCGTCGTGGACGACGAGGCCCGCGAGGTTCCCGACGGGGGCGGCGGCTACCTGGTCCTCACCGAGCCGTGGCCGTCGATGCTGCGCACCATCTGGGGCGACGACCAGCGCTTCCTCGACACCTACTGGTCCCGCTTCGAGGGCAAGTACTTCGCGGGCGACGGCGCCAAGAAGGACGAGGACGGCGACATCTGGCTGCTCGGCCGGGTGGACGACGTGATGCTCGTGTCCGGGCACAACATCTCCACCACCGAGGTCGAGTCCGCGCTCGTCTCCCACCCGTCGGTCGCCGAGGCGGCGGTCGTCGGCGCGGCGGACGAGACGACGGGGCAGGCCATCGTCGCCTTCGTGATCCTGCGCGGCAGCGCCGACGCCGACGACGAGAACCTCGTCGCCGACCTGCGCAACCACGTGGGCCGCACCCTCGGCCCGATCGCCAAGCCGAAGCGCGTCCTGCCGGTGGCCGAGCTGCCCAAGACCCGCTCCGGCAAGATCATGCGGCGGCTGCTGCGCGACGTCGCGGAGAACCGGGAGCTGGGTGACGTCACCACGCTGACCGACTCCTCGGTCATGGACCTCATCCAGACCAAGCTGCCGGCCGCGTCCAGCGAGGACTGAGCACCCCCGGCCCCCTGAGCGCCCGAAAGGGGCGTCCGGCCCGCGCACGCACCGCGTCGCGCGCCGGACGCCCCTTTCCTGCGTACAGTGAAGATCATCCAGTACGCCCGTCGCACCACCGGGTAAGCTGTCCGTCGCGTCAAGGTCACGTCAAGAATCGGCGAACCGGGCCACCTCACCACGGTGTGCCGTACCCGCCGTCGGGGTCCGCCCCGAACCGACCGACCGGTTCCATCCCGGTCGCCTCGATGCCGCGAGAACTACAGGTGCGCCGGGAAGTCTGGTCGGCAGCGCAGTCAGCGACCCGTTGACCGTGCTCGCCGCACACGACCCGGAGGTCCGCACCCGTGGCCGCGCCCCGTTCCCCCCGCACCTTCCTCGGACGCCTCTCCCTGCCCGAGCGGAACTTCGTCGCAGAGGCCCTGCGCACCGAAACCGTCGGCGGCGTCCTGCTCCTCGTCGCCGCGGTCACCGCACTGGTCTGGGTGAACACCCCCCTGCGGGACAGCTACGAGGCGGTCCGCGACTTCCACTTCGGACCCGCCGCGCTCGGCCTCGACCTGTCGGTCCAGCACTGGGCCGCCGACGGGCTCCTCGCGGTCTTCTTCTTCGTCGCCGGCATCGAACTGAAACGCGAACTCGTCGCCGGGGACCTGCGCGACCCCAAGGCCGCCGTCCTCCCCGTGGTCGCCGCCCTGTGCGGCATGGCCGTACCGGCCCTCGTGTACGTCGTCACCAACCTCAGCGGCGGCGGCTCCCTCACCGGCTGGGCGGTGCCCACCGCCACGGACATCGCCTTCGCGCTCGCGGTCCTCGCCGTCATCGGCACCTCGCTGCCGTCCGCGCTGCGCGCGTTCCTGCTGACGCTCGCCGTCGTCGACGACCTGTTCGCCATCCTGATCATCGCGATCTTCTTCACCAGCGAACTGGACTTCGCGGCCCTCGCCGGCGCGTTCCTGGGACTCGTCGTCTTCTGGCTGCTGCTGCGCAAGGGCGTCCGCGGTTGGTACGTGTACGTGCCGCTGGGCCTGGTCATCTGGGGCCTGATGTACAACAGCGGCGTCCACGCCACCGTCGCCGGCGTCGCCATGGGCCTGATGCTGCGCTGCACCCGGCGCGAGGGCGAGGCCCACTCCCCGGGCGAGCACATCGAACACCTGGTGCGCCCGATCTCGGCGGGCCTCGCCGTACCGCTGTTCGCGCTGTTCAGCGCCGGCGTGCCGATCTCCGGCGGGGCGCTCGCCGAGGTCTTCACCCAGCCCGAGACGCTCGGCGTCGTCCTCGGGCTGGTGCTCGGCAAGGCCCTGGGCATCTTCGGCGGCACCTGGCTCACCGCCCGCTTCACCCGGGCCTCCCTCAGCGAGGAACTCGCCTGGCCCGACGTGTTCGCGGTGGCGACGCTCGCCGGCATCGGCTTCACCGTCTCGCTGCTGATCGGCGAGCTGGCGTTCGCCGACGACCCCGCCCTGACCGCCGAGGTCAAGGCGGCCGTCCTGACCGGCTCCCTGATCGCGGCCCTGCTCGCCGGTGTGCTGCTGAAGATCCGCAACCGCACGTACCAGCGGCTCTGGGCGGACGAGGAGCGCGACGACGACCTCGACGGCATCCCCGACGTCTACGAGCAGGACAACCCGGAGTACCACCTGAGGATGGCCCGGATCCACGAACGGAAGGCCGCCGAACACCGCAGGCTCGCGAAAGTGATGGCCGGGGCAGGCGACGGGGGCGACAGTCCGGCATGATCTGACATCAAAGCGTCATCGTCGCCCGGTCGGGCGGCGACACCCGGCGGCCCCGGACCACCACCACCCCGGAGCACCGGCCGGGCCAGACGGACGCACCGGAACGACGGACACACCGGAACAGAGGGAGTACGCGATGAGCGCACCGGAGGCCCCCGTGGGCGCCGACCGCAGCCTCGGCACCTTGGTGGCCAGCGCCACCAGCGAGATGTCGGCGCTGGTGCACGACGAGATCGCCCTGGCCAAGGCCCAGCTGCGTCAGGACGTCAAGCGCGGCGTGTTCAGCGGCGGCGCGTTCATCGCGGCCGGCACCGTGCTGCTGTTCTCACTGCCGATGCTGAGCTTCGCGCTCGCGTACGGCATCCAGGCGTGGAGCGGCTGGCACCTCTCCGTCTGCTTCCTGCTCTCGTTCGCCGCGAACGTCCTGGTCGCGGTGGTCCTCGGCCTGGTCGGCGTGGCGTTCGCCAAGAAGGCGAAGAAGGGCAAGGGCCCGCAGAAGGTCGCCGCTTCGGCCAAGCAGACGGCCGCCGTGCTCCAGCACGCCAAGCCGCACCCGCGTCCGCTGGCCAAGGACGACGAGTTCCTCGACACGCCCGAGCTTGTGGCACGCTCGTCCTCATGACCGACCCGGCCACCCCCTCGGCGCAGCCGCCCTCGCCCGTACGGATCGAGGGCCCCTGGACGCACCGTGACGTCGCCGCCAACGGGGCGCGCTTCCACGTCGCGGAGCTCGGCGAGGGGCCGCTGGTCCTGTTGCTGCACGGGTTCCCCCAGTTCTGGTGGGCCTGGCGGCACCAGCTGGTCGCGCTCGCCGACGCCGGGTTCCGGGCCGTGGCGATGGACCTGCGCGGGGTCGGCGGCAGCGACCGCACCCCGCGCGGTTACGACCCCGCGAACCTCGCCCTGGACATCACCGGGGTGGTCCGCTCGCTCGGGGAGCACGACGCGGCCCTCGTCGGGCACGACCTCGGCGGCTATCTGGCGTGGACGGCCGCGGTGATGCGGCCCAAGCTCGTCCGGCGGCTCGCCGTGTCCTCGATGCCGCACCCGCGGCGCTGGCGTTCGGCGATGCTGTCGGACGTCCGGCAGACCGCGGCCGGCTCCTCCGTGTGGGGCTTCCAGCGGCCCTGGCTGCCGGAACGTCAGCTGGTCGCCGATGACGGGGCCCTGGTGGGGCGTCTGATCCGGGACTGGTCCGGGCCCCGCATCGACGCGTTCCCCGACCCGGTGGTGGACGCGTACCAGCGGGCGATGTGCATCCCGTCCACCGCGCACTGCTCGATCGAGCCGTACCGGTGGATGGTGCGCTCGCTCGCCCGGCCGGACGGCTTCCAGTTCAACCGTCGGATGAAGCGGCCGGTGCGGGTGCCGACGCTGCACCTGCACGGTTCCCTCGATCCGGTCATGCGCACGCGCAGCGCCGCGGGTTCGGGGCAGTACGTGGAGGCGCCCTACCGGTGGCGGCTGTTCGACGGGGTCGGGCACTTCCCGCACGAGGAGGACCCGGTGGCGTTCTCCACCGAGTTGGTCAACTGGTTGAAGGACCCCGAGCCGGACCGCTGAGCAGCGCGGGAGCCGCGCGGCCAATTGCCGCGCGCATAGGCCAATTGGGGGCGCGCGGGGCGGTTACCGACCTTGGGGGCCGGGCACACGTCGGGTATGGGCTGGACGCACGACCACAGTGACGCAGCACGCGAGGGCCGCTCGGGTTCCGGGCCGGGCTCCCTCCAACGGAGCGGTACGCGCCGGGTGGGCGAGAGCCCCGGCGGACGGGCCATCGGCATCCCGCGCATCCTGCGCCGCCGCGCCCGCTGGGTGTCCGCCCGGCTCCGCCATCCCCGCCCCTGACCGGCCCCGCCCGCGGGTAGCCCCCGGCGGGCTGCTGCGGACTACAGGGCGCAGCCCTGGCTGTCCACCTGCTGGTTGGCCTTCCGGCCCGCCTCGACGTCCTCGCGGACCTCGTCGGCGGTCAGGGCGTACCCCGTGTCGGGATCGTCCAGGGACTTGGCGAAGATCACTCCGTACACCCGTCCGTCGGGCGTCAGCAGGGGTCCCCCCGAGTTGCCCTGACGCACCGTCGCGTACAGCGAGTACACATCGCGGTGGACGGTGCCCCGGTGGTAGATGTCGGGTCCGTTCGCGGTGATCCGGGCCCGGACGCGGGCCTCCTGCACGTCGTACGCCCCGTTCTCGGGGAAGCCCGCGACGATCGCCCCCGCCCCGCTCTTCGCCTCCCGGTCCGTGACGAACTGGAGTGCGGGGGCCTTCAGCTGGGGCACGTCGAGCACCGCGATGTCCCGCTCCCAGTCGTAGAGCACGACCTTGGCGTCGTAGAGCCGCCCCTCTCCGCCTATCTGGACGGTGGGCTCCTCGACCCCGCCGACCACGTGCGCATTGGTCATGACCCGCCGCTCGGCGAAGACGAAGCCGGTGCCTTCGAGGACCTTGTTGCAGCTCTGCGCGGTGCCCAGGACCTTCACGATGGAACGCTTCGCGTGGGCGGCGACCGCGCTGTTGGCGAGGGCCGGGTCGGGCGGCTTGACCTCGTTGATGGGCTCGTTGGCGAACGGGCTGAAGACCTGCGGGAAGCCGTTCTGGGCGAGCACGGACGAGAAGTCGGCGAACCAGGTGTCGGCCTGTTCGGGCAGCGCCCGGGAGATCCCGAGGAGCACCTTGGAGCTGCGCACCTCCTTGCCGACGGTGGGCATCGTCGTCCCGGCCAGGGCTGACCCGATCAGCCAGGCCACCAACAGCATCGCGACCACGTTGACCAGGGCCCCGCCGGTGGCGTCGAGGGCCCGCGCGGGCGACCAGGTGATGTGGCGGCGCAGCCGGTTGCCCAGATGGGTGGTGAACGCCTGCCCGACGGAGGCGCAGACGATGACGATCACCACCGCGACGATGGCCGCGGTCGTCCCCACCTCGGCGTCGTCCGTGGTGCTGTCCCAGACGACCGGGAGCAGGTAGACGGCGACCAGGCCGCCGCCGAGGAAACCGATCACCGACAGGATGCCGACGACGAAGCCCTGTCGGTAGCCGACGACGGCGAACCACACGGCTGCCACCAACAGCAGGATGTCCAGCACATTCACCGTTCCACGCCTCGCCTTGCCTCGCCGTCCACCGTGGTCCCCGTCCGGTCGCCCACTGTTTCACGCACGCCAGTCGAGGGGGACCTGCCGGGACGGGTCCCAGGGGCGCTCCCAGCCGGCGAAGTGCAGCAGCCGGTCGATGACTCCGGCGGTGAATCCCCACACCAGGGCCCGTTCCACGAGGAACGCGGGACCGGTGTGGCCCATCGGGTGGACCGCGGTGGCCCGCTTCGCGGGGTCCGTCAGGTCCGCCACGGGGACCGTGAACACCCGCGCGGTCTCGGCCGGGTCGACCACCCCGACCGGGCTGGGCTCGCGCCACCAACCGAGGACGGGGGTGACGACGAACTGGCTGACGGGGATGTAGAGCTTGGGCAGCACGCCGAAGATCTGCACCCCTTCGGGATCGAGCCCCGTCTCCTCCCACGCCTCCCGGAGCGCGGCCCGCACCGGGCCGTCCCCGTGCGGATCGCCGTCGGCGGGGTCGAGCGCACCGCCCGGGAAGGCGGGCTGGCCGGCGTGGGAGCGCAGCGAGCCGGCGCGTTCCATGAGCAGCAGTTCGGGGCCGCGCTCGCCCTCGCCGAAGAGGACCAGGACGGCGGACTGGCGGCCCGCGCCGTCCGCCGGGGGGAGGAACCTGCTGAGTTGCGGGGGCTGGACGGTCTCGGCGGCCAGGGCCACGGGGGCGAGCCAGGGCGGCAGTCCGCCGCTGCTGACCTCGACCGGGCCGGGGCCCCCTCCCAGGCCCGGGCGGCCGTCGCCGCCCGCTGCCGCGCCCGCGCGCTCCGCGCCGACCCCGCCACCGGTCCTGCCGGTGTTGGTGCCGGCGCCGTTGCCACTGCCGTTGCTGCCCGTGTGTGTCATCGACACCCCCGTCCCTGTGGACACAACGCGCGTCCGCCCCCGTATCGTTCCGGCCCGACGCGCCGGACGCGGGCGCCCCCAGGGTCCCGGGTGTCCAGGCCGTCCTGGCGGGCCCCGGCGGGTGCGGAGGGCGTCATCCGGCCTTCCCGGTGGCCGCGCCCAGCGGGGGCGCGGGCCGACCGCCCGCCTCCAGGTAGGACCGCGGCGGGTTCAACCGCTGCCCCGGATGGCCGCCCTTCTCGTACTTGAGCAGCTTCTCGGCCTTGTCCGGGTCGGTCTCGCCCTCCCCGTACGCGGGACACAGCGGGGCGATCGGGCAGGCCCCGCAGGCGGGCTTGCGCGCATGGCAGATGCGGCGGCCGTGGAAGATCACCCGGTGCGACAGCATGGTCCAGTCGCTCTTCGGGAAGAGCGCGCCGACCGCGGCCTCGACCTTGTCCGGGTCGGTCTCCGCGGTCCACTTCCAGCGCCGCACCAGCCGCCCGAAGTGGGTGTCCACCGTGATCCCGGGCCGGCCGAAGGCGTTGCCCAGCACCACGAACGCGGTCTTGCGGCCGACCCCGGGCAGCTTGACCAGCTCCTCCAGGGTGCCGGGGACCTCCCCGTCGTGCTCGTCCCGCAGGGCGGCGGCCAGACCGATGATCGACCTGGTCTTGGCCCGGAAGAACCCGGTGGGGCGGATCAGCTCCTCCACCCGTTCGGGGTCGGCGGTGGCGAGGTCCTCGGGCTTCGGATAGGCGGCGAAGAGCGCCGGGGTGGTCTGGTTGACCCTCAGGTCCGTCGTCTGCGCGGACAGGACGGTGGCCACCAGGAGCTGGAAGCTGTCCTCGAAGTCCAGCTCCGGATGCGCGTACGGGTAGACCTCGGCGAGCTCCCGGTTGATCCGCCGGGCCCGTCGGACGAGGGCGGTACGGGACTCGGACGGCTGCCCCCCGGCCGCCTTCCCGGCCGACCCGGGAGCCTTCCCGGCAGCCCCCGCGCCCCTGCCCGCGGCATCGCGCCCGGAGGCCGCTGCGGTACTCCGACCCCCCGAACCCCTCGACCGTTTTGCCGCATTTGCGGCAAGCCCGGACGATTGTTCGCCCACAGCGGAATCCCCTCGTGCGGCCACCTGCGCAGCCCCCTTGGCCTCTGCTCTCACCGGCGTTTTGGACACCCGGCCAGCCTAAAGCCCGGCACCGACACCCGCCCGGGACCTGGAGGATCGGCGCCCAATTGGCCCCCACGGGCACTGTGCGGGACGTACGTACGGCAGACTTGTGACTGATCACACTGTTTGGACCGTCCGGCAAGATGGGGAGCACGGACCCCTGAGTCAGGTCGACAAGGAGAGAACTCGTGGACGACGTTCTGCGGCGCGCCCCGCTCTTCGCGGCGCTCGATGACGAGCAGGCCGCGGAGCTGCGCGCCTCCATGAGTGAGGTGACCCTCGCGCGCGGTGACGCCCTCTTCCACGAGGGCGACCCCGGGGACCGCCTGTACGTGGTCACCGAGGGCAAGGTGAAGCTCCACCGGACGTCCCCGGACGGCCGGGAGAACATGCTGGCGGTGCTCGGCCCCGGCGAGCTGATCGGCGAGCTGTCGCTGTTCGACCCCGGACCGCGCACGGCCACCGCCACCGCGCTGACCGAGGTCAAGCTGCTCGGCCTCGGCCACGGCGACCTCCAGCCCTGGCTGAACGCCCGCCCCGAGGTGGCCGCCGCACTGCTGCGCGCCGTCGCCCGGCGCCTGCGCAAGACCAACGACCAGATGTCCGACCTGGTCTTCTCCGATGTGCCCGGCCGGGTCGCCCGCGCCCTGCTCGACCTGTCCCGCCGGTTCGGCGTGCAGTCCGAGGAGGGCATCCACGTGGTGCACGACCTCACCCAGGAGGAGTTGGCCCAGCTCGTCGGCGCGTCCCGGGAGACCGTCAACAAGGCGCTGGCCGACTTCGCCGGCCGGGGCTGGCTGCGGCTGGAGGCCCGTGCGGTGATCCTGCTGGACGTGGAACGCCTGGCGAAGCGCTCGCGCTGAGCCCCGACGGCGCCGAGCCGTCCCCTGAACGCCGAGGAGCGCCCCGT
>NZ_JBHXEN010000067.1:0-42877 GCF_042724695.1 Streptomyces sp. NPDC127068
CGCCACCGGTCCGTCCGCATACGTTCGTCCCGCTGCGGGCCGCCGAACGACGGCGGCTCCCCAACGGGAACCGGGGGTGTGCTCGTGCGGATCGGATTGTTCGCCGAGGGGGGCTCCCCCTCACCGAACGGTGAGGGGCGGCTCCGCTGTGACCTGCCGGCTCCGTTCCGGTGCACGCCCGAGCCGGCGCCCGGGGCGGCGTCCGAGGTGGTGGCCGAGCAGGGTTGCGGGGCCGCCGGGGGCGCGCCGGGGCGCAGGGCGCGCCGAGGGGTCGCCGAGTACCACGGGTCGCTGTTCGGCGCGCTGTGTGCGCCGGGGGCGCCGGCTCTCGGGGGCGCCCCGGGTGGTGCGTGGGTGCAGGGGGCGCCCGGCAGGTGGAGTGCGCGGGGCGCGGGTTCGACCGGTTCCCGCGCGGTTTCCCCCACCGGCTCGGCAACTATGCCGTCGGACGGGCCCGCCGACGCTCCGATAGGCAGCTGCACCCTTCTGGAGGACCGTTTCGTCACTGCCGTGCCCGGGCTCGCCGACCTCGCCCGTGACACCCCCCGCGCCCCGGCGCTCACCACCGCGCACCGCTGTTCCTGGGCCGGCACCGCACTCGGGGGCGCCCACCGTGCGCCCAGCGCCCCGGCGGCCCCCCGCAGCGCCCGTTGTCTCGGGGGCCCCGCCCTTCCGCCCGTCGCGACCCCCGTCGTCGGTGCCCCGCGCGCCCGCGCCGCCGGACGGTCCGCGCTCGGCGGCACCGGGGACGTCGACCCGGGCCACACGTTCACTCCCAGCCCCGCGGCCCGCGCCGAACCGCTGGCCCGGCGGCCGTGCGCCCCTGTCGTCATCGAGCAGGACGGCACGGCATTTCACGGCATTTACCGAGTGACCCGAGTAACGGCGCCCCCGCACCGGCACCGGAGGCGCCACCTGACGCCCTAGCCCCCGCGCGCCCCCACGCCACCCGTCCGCCACCCCCCACCACACCCCACGCTCCACCCCCCACCCGCTCCACCCCCCACACCTCCCGCGTGGCCGACACCGCGGGCGTTCCAGTACGGCACCACCCCTGAAGGAGAAAGCGAGATGACCACCCTCCGATCCGGAGACCGCGTTCCTGGAGGCGCCCGATGAGAGTGCTGCTGATCGGAGCCGGCGGGTACATCGGCCGCTTCGTCGCCGACCGGCTCATCGCCGACCCGGCCGTACAGCTCACCGCCCTCGGCCGCGGCGACGACGCCGATGTGCGTTTCGACCTCGCCACCGGCAGTCCGGGCGCGCTCACCCGGTTCCTCGACGCCGTCCACCCCGGAGTCGTCATCAACTGCGCGGGCGCCACCCGGGGCGGCGCCCGCGAGTTGATCCGGCACAACACCGTCGCCGTCGCCACCGTCTGCGAGGCCCTGCGCCGCAGCGGGTGCGGGGCCCGGCTCGTCCAGATCGGGTGCGGTGCCGAGTACGGTCCCAGCCAGCCCGGTTCCTCGACCGCCGAGGACGCCGTGCCGCGCCCCGGCGGCCCCTACGGCGTCAGCAAGCTGGCGGCCACCGAACTCGTCCTCGGCTCCGGCCTCGACGCCGTCGTGCTCCGGGTCTTCTCACCCGCCGGTCCCGGCACCCCCGCGGGCTCGCCGCTGGGGCGGCTCGCGGAGGCCATGCGCCGGGCCATGCAGTCCGGTGACGGCGAGCTGAAGCTCGGCGGTCTCGGGGCGCAGCGCGACTTCGTGGACGTGCGCGACGTGGCGCGGGCCGTGCACGCGGCCTCCCTGTCGGCCGCGCAGGGCGTCGTCAACATCGGGTCCGGCCGCGCCGTGCGCCTGCGCGACGCCGCCGCCGTCCTCGCCCGGGTCGCCGGCTACGGGGGCGCGCTGCACGAACTCGACACCTCGGCCGGGCCGCTGCGGGCCGCCCTCGGGCACCCGCGCCCCGACCCCGACCACGTGTCCCCGGCGGCCCACCCCTACCCGGACGGCTGCGGCAGCTGGCAGCAGGCCGACGTCCGCACCGCGCGCGACCGGCTCGGTTGGCGTCCCCGCATCAATCTGGAGGAGTCCCTCGCCGATATCTGGATGGAGGCGGCGTGCCGTATCTGACCAGCGCGCTGCGGGGCGCCACCGGGACGGGCACCGGACCGGGCGTCGGCGCGCCCGGCCCCGCGCACCCCCTGCTCGCCGCCGAGGACTGGCATGCGCTCACCCGGACCGCGGCGCCGCTGCACTGGGTCGTCCTCGACGTGGCGGGCGGCCCCGGGGACCGGCCCGACCCACAGTGCCTGGACGTCGTCGGACGGCTCACCAACGCGGGCGTCCGGGTACTGGGACACCTCGACCTCGACCGGGGGCGCGGCGACCTCCCGGCCCTGCTCGACCAGGCCCGGCGCTACCGCGACTGGTACCGGGTGGGCGGCTTCTACCTCGGTCGCTGTCCCGTCGACCACAGCAGCCTCCGGGCGGTCCGACGCACGGTGAGCAGTGTGCGGGCCCTGCTGGAGGACCCGCACGTCGTCCTCGGTCAGGGGCGTCACCCGCACCCCGGGTACGCGGCGGTCGCCGACCAACTGGTCACCTTCGCCGGCCCGTGGTGCGACTACCGTTGGTCGCAGGTCGCCGAGTGGACCGCGGAGCATCCGCCGGAACGCTTCTGCCACCTCGTCCACGGGGTGCCGCGCAGCCATCTGGACGAGGCGTTGCGCATCGCCCGCTGGCAGGGTGCGGGCACCATCTGGTTCACCGACCGCACCGATCGAGCCGGCGTCGCCGACCCCTGGGAGGGCATGCCCGGTTACTGGGACGAGTTCGTCTCGCGGATCGGAACAGGTGTCTCGGAATGACGGAGTGCGTGGCAGTGTTACACGCAGAACAACCTTCCGATATACCGACCAACGGAGTCCCCGTGTCGCTGCCACCCCTGGTAGAGCCCGCTTCTGAGCTCACTGTCGACGAGGTCCGCAGGTACTCCCGCCACCTGATCATCCCGGATGTCGGGATGGACGGGCAGAAGCGGCTGAAGAACGCCAAGGTGCTCGCCGTCGGCGCCGGCGGTCTCGGGTCGCCGGCGTTGATGTACCTGGCGGCGGCGGGTGTCGGCACCCTAGGAATCGTGGAGTTCGACGAGGTCGACGAGTCGAACCTCCAGCGCCAGATCATCCACAGCCAGGCGGACATCGGCCGGTCCAAGGCCGAGTCGGCCCGGGACACCGTCAAGGGCATCAACCCGTACGTCGAGGTCGTCCTGCACGAAGAGCGGCTCGAAGCCGACAACGTGATGGACATCTTCAGCCAGTACGACCTGATCGTGGACGGCACGGACAACTTCGCCACCCGCTATCTCGTCAACGACGCGTGCGTGCTCCTCAACAAGCCGTACGTGTGGGGCTCCATCTACCGCTTCGACGGTCAGGCCTCGGTCTTCTGGAGCGAGCACGGTCCCTGCTACCGCTGCCTCTACCCCGAGCCCCCGCCGCCCGGCATGGTGCCGTCCTGCGCCGAGGGCGGTGTCCTCGGCGTGCTGTGCGCCTCCATCGGCTCCATCCAGGTCACCGAGGCCATCAAGGTCCTCACCGGCACCGGCGAGTCCCTGGTCGGCCGCCTCATGATCTACGACGCCCTGGAGATGCAGTACCGCCAGGTGAAGATCCGCAAGGACCCGAACTGCGCGGTCTGCGGTGACAACCCCACGGTCACCGAACTCATCGACTACGAGGCGTTCTGCGGTGTGGTGTCCGAGGAGGCCCAGGAGGCGGCGGCCGGCTCGACCATCACGCCCAAGCAGCTCAAGGCGTGGATGGACGAGGGCGAGAACATCGAGGTCATCGATGTCCGTGAGCCCGGCGAGTACGAGATCGTCTCCATCCCCGGCGCCAAGCTGATCCCGAAGAACGAGTTCCTCATGGGCTCCGCCCTGGAGAGCCTGCCGCAGGACCGCAAGATCGTCCTGCACTGCAAGACGGGCATCCGCAGCGCGGAGGTCCTCGCCGTCCTGAAGGCGGCCGGTTTCTCGGACGCCGTCCACGTCGGTGGCGGTGTCATCGGCTGGGTCCACCAGATCGAGCCCAGCAAGCCGGTCTACTGACCGTCACCGCACTCCGCGCATGACCACCGGGTCCCCGTGCTTCCGGGCACGGGGACCCGTCGTGTGCGGGGTGCGCGGCTCGCGGGCACCCCGCACGGCCCACCGGCCCACCGGTCAGGAACAGACCTTGCCGTCCTTCGGCGCCCGGCCGTCCAGCAGATAGGCGTCGACCGCGCCGTCCACGCAGTCACTGCCGTTGCCGTAGGCCCCGTGCCCCTCGCCCTTCCAGGTCATCAGGACGCCGACGCCCGCACCGAGCCCGTCCGCCATGCGGCCCGCCCCCTCGTAGGGCGTCGCCGGGTCGCCGGTGTTGCCGATGACCAGGATGGGCGCCGCGCCCGGGGCGCTCACCTCGGAGCGCTCCTGAAGACCCGGCACCGGCCACTGGTGACACCACCCGGCCGTGTCCCAGCCCAGGAACTCCCCGAACACCGGTGATATCTCACGGAACTCCGCCAGCGAGGCGCGCGCCTGTGCCGGGGTCGTGCGGTCCTTGGAGTCGCGGCAGGAGATCGCCCGCTGGGAGTGGCTCTGGGTGCTGTAGCCCCCGGCCTCGTCCCGCTCGTTGTAGGCGTCGGCGAGGGCGAGCAGCGCGCTGCCGTCACCGTCCTCCGCGCTCTCCAGGGCTTCGGCGAGCGCCGGCCACGACTGCTCGCTGTAGAGCGTGATGACGATGCCGATGGTCGCCAGGGTCTGGGTCAGCTCGCGGTCACCGGAGGTGGGCAGCGGCTCCGCGTCGATGCGCTGCAGCAGGTCCGCTATGGTCCGGCTGCCCTCCGCCGGGTCCTGGCCCTGGTCCTTCAGGTAGTTGTCCAGGGCGCGTTGGAAGCCCCGGGTCTGGTTCTTCGCCTGGGCGACGCCGTCCGCGGTGGGGTCCACCACCGCGTCGAAGACCAGTCGTCCCACCCGGCCCGGGAACAGATGGGCGTAGGCGCCGCCGAGTTGGGTGCCGTACGAGATGCCGAAGTAGTGGAGCTCGTCGTCCCCGAGGACGTGGCGCATCAGGTCCATGTCCCGCGCGGTGTTGTCGGTCGACAGATGGGCCAGCAGCTCCCCGGCGCCGCGCTCGCACCCCGCGGCGAAGTCCGCCGCGTCCGCCAGGAACGCCCGCTCCTCCGTGCCGCCGTCGGGGCTGAGGTCGACCTCCTCGGCGGCCTGGATCGCCTCGTCGGCGCGACAGCGCACGCCCTCGCTGTCGCCGACCCCGCGCGGATCGAAGCTGACCAGGTCGTACCGCTTCTGGAGGCGGTCGTACTCGGGGGCGAAGGAGGGCAGCATGGAGATGCCGGAGCCACCGGGCCCGCCGAAGTTGAAGACGAGGGAACCGATGCGCGAGCCCTCGTCCTTCGCGCCCGCCCGGATCAGGGCGATGTCGATCGTCTTGCCGTCGGGCTTCGCGTAGTCCAACGGGACCTTCAGGTCGGCGCAGCGCCAGGAGTCGTCGGGGGCCTCGCCGTCGGCACCGGCCCCGCACGCGCCCCAGGACAGCCGCTGCTCGGTCAGCGAAGCGGGGAGTCCGCCGCCGGCGGTGTCCGACGGGGCGGGGGCGGGGGAACGCGACGCGGTGCGGTCGCCGGGCGGATCGTCCGCACCGCCGGAACCGCTACTGCATCCCGCGATCATCACGACGGCGGCGAGCAGCGCCGCCGACCGTACGTACCGGGCCATGACCTTCCCCCTCCACGAACTGTCCGGCCATAGTAGGCAGGCCCGGCCGCTCCCCGTCGGAGCCTGTGGACAACTCCTGACACGCCCTCGTCAACCCGGGTTCCGTGCCGTCGGCGCGGGTCAGGGACACACCGTCCCCTTCTTCGGCACCTTCCCGTCCAGCAGGTAGCCGTCCACCGCCCCGCGCACGCAGGTGTCCCCGCTGTCGTACGCCCCGTGCCCCTGGCCCTCGTACGTGAGCTCCACGCCCACGTTCCCGCCGAGCGCGTCCACCATCTTCCGGGTGCCCTCGTAGGGGGTGGCCGGGTCGCCGGTGTTGCCGACGACCAGGATCGGCGCGGAGCCGGGCGCGCTGACGTCCGGGTGGTCGGCGGCGCCCGGGACCGCCCAGTCGGTGCAGGTCACCATGGACCAGGCGAGGAAGTCCCCGAACACCGGGGACGCGGCGCGGAACGCGGGCAGCCGTGCCTCGACGTCCCCCGGCGTGTACCGCGGTTCGTCGTCGGCGCAGTTGATCGCCACGTTCGCGGCCTGGACGTTGCTGTAGTGGCCGTCCTCGCCCCGCCCGTTCATCGCGTCGGACAGGGCCATCAGGATCTTGCCGTCCCCGTCGTACGCCTGCTCCAGTCCCTCCGTCAGGTACTCCCAGAAGTCCGGTGAGTACAGGGACTGGGCGATGCCGCCGGTGGCGGCCGTCTGGGTCAGCTGGCGGGGGAACAGTCCGGGCAACGGTCGGGTCTCCAGGTCCCGCAGGAGCGCGGCGATGCGGTCCTTGACGTCCTCGGCGGTGTCGCCGACCGGGCAGTCCTCGACCTGGGACACGCAGTGCTCGGCGTAGTTGTCGAGGGCCAGTTGGAAGCCGCGGGTCTGCCCGAGGGCGCCCTGTTCCGGGTCCTGGGTCGGGTCGACCACCGCGTCGAACACCGCCCTGCCGACCTTCGTGGGGAACAGGTGCGCGTACACCCCGCCCAGTTCGGTGCCGTACGAGATGCCGAAGTAGTGCAGCCGGTCGTCGCCGAGCACCTGACGCATCAGCTCCAGGTCGCGGGCGGCGTCCGTGGTGCGCACATGGGGGAGCGTCCGGCCCGACCTGTCCTCGCAGGCCGCGTTGAAGGCCCGGGTGTGCGCCACGAGCTGCCGCTGTTCGGCGGCGTCGTCGGGGGTCGCGTCCTGCTGGAAGTACTCGTCGAGCTGTTCGTCGTCCTCGCAGATCACGCCCGCGCTGCGGCCCACCCCGCGGGGATCGAAGCTGACCAGGTCGTAGCGGGTGCGCAGCTTCTCGTACTCGTTCTCGAAGGCGGGCAGGGTCGTCACCCCGGAGCCGCCGGGACCGCCGAAGTTGAAGATCAGGGAACCGATCCGGCGGTCTTCCGGTCCGCTGGCCCTGGCCCGGATCAGGGCGATGCCGATGGTGTCCCCCTTCGGATCGTCCCAGTCGAGGGGGGCCTTCAGGGTGGCGCACTGCCACAGTTCGCCGTCGGGGAGCGGTGAGGGCGCCGGGCCGCCGCCCTCCGCCTGGGTCGGCTTGGGGCAGTCGGCCCACTGGAGTTCCTGCGCCGCCGGGTCGTCCGGGGAGTCGTCGTCGCCGGCGCACGCCACGGCCGATGCGGCCAGCAGGGCGACGGAGGCGGCCAGTGCGGCGGCCCGCCGGGGGAGGGGCTTCGGCATGTCCCCATCCTGTGGCCCCGGCGCGCGGGGCGCGCGGGCCGTGAGCCGTGCGGGTGACCGGCCGCCGGCCCACGCCCTCACGCCCCCACGAGGAGGCGGTCGGACACGCGGCCCTACAGGGCGCCCTTGCGGGTGAGGTGGTTGAAGAACAACCAGCCAGGCAGCACCGGCAGCCACAGCGTCAACAGCCGGTACAGCAGCACCGCCGGGGCGGCGACCTCCTTGGGCAGCCCCACCGCGATCAGACCGACCGTGAGCGTCGCCTCCACCGCGCCCACCCCGCCCGGGGTCGGCGCCGCCGAGCCGAGCGCGTTGCCCGCGAGGAACACCACCGCCACGCTCGCCAGGCTCAGTGAGGTGGTCTCGTCGCCGAACGCCCGGATCGACGCGTCCAGACACATCACGAAGCAGGCGGTCAGCAGCAGCATCCCGCCGATCCCGGTGATCAGCTTCTGCGGGCGCTGGAGCACGTCCAGCATGCGCGGCACCACCCCCGCGAACAGCGAGCGCACCCGGGTCACGACGAACTTGCGCAGGAACGGGATCGAAGTGACCACCAGGACCAGCACGGCGACCGTCAACAGCCCCGCGATGACCGTCCGCGACGGCGACAGGGACGGCGTCTTCTCGGTGCCCGTCAAGTACCCGAACGCCAGCAGCAGCAGGATGTGCGAGCCGAGCCCGAACAGCTGCGAAGCGCCGACGCTCGCCACCGCGAGCCCCGGACGGACCCCGGAGCGCTGCAGGAACCGGGTGTTGAGGGCCACCCCGCCGACCGCCGCCGGAGCCACCAACTTCACGAACGAACCGGCGACCTGGGCGGACACCGTGCGCAGGAAGGGCACCCGCTCCGGTACGAATCCGAGCAGGCTCATCGCGGCGGCGAAGTAGCTCAGCGCCGAGAACAGCGCGGCGGCGGCGACCCACCCCCACTCGGCCTCCTCGATCAAGGTCCCGAACTCGATGTGGGTGAGCTGCGACAACAGGAAGTAGGCACCGATCGCGCCCGCGATGAAACTGATCAGGGTGCGGGGCCGGATGCGTTCCAGCCGGGCCGGTTCCACGGGGGCCTGCGGACGGATGAGCAGCACCTGGTGACGGATCTGGGTGAGCAGGTCCTCCTCGCGGGCCTCCTCCAGCGCGTCGTCCATGGCCCGTTTCTCGGCCTGCTTTTCGGCGCGCACCGCCTTCTTGTCGCCCGCCGGGCGGGCGACGGCGCTCCCCGGGACCGCCCCGGCCGTCCCGACCGCGGTGCCTGCCGTTTCCGGTGCGCCTGCCGTTTTGGGTGCGTCTGGCGTGCCCGCTGCACTGGTTGTGCCCGCCGTGCCCGCCGTGCCCGCCGTGTTCGCGGTGTCGGTGTCGGCGGTGTCGGCGAGTCGCTCCTGCTTCGCCTTGCGGGACGCCTCAAGCACGGCCTCCCGCTCCCGCTGCGCGCGTTCCCTGGCGAGCTTGCGCAGGGTGCCGCGGGTCGCCCGGGTCAGGGCGATCGGCTGGAGCAGCGGCAGACAGTCCGCCACCAGGTCAGGCCCCAGCACGGCCACCGCCGAGGCCACCGACCGCTCGGCGCCCACCCGCAGCCCCAGGGTCGTCAACAGCTGGGCGACGTCCATCCGCAGCACCAGGTCGCCCGCCGCGATCTCGCCGCCCCGCAGATCGGTCAGGATCACCGTGCCGGAACGATCCACCAGGATCGCGTCGCCCGCCAGCCTGCGGTGCGCGATCCGACGCGACTGGAGGGCCTGCACCTGCCGCCAGGTGTCGTGCAGCAGCCCGTCCGTGATGTCGCTGTCGGGCAACGAGTCGAAGCTCCGCCCGCCGGTGTGCTCGTACACCAGCATCACCGCGTCCGGGCCCAGCTCCGAGGTGGCGATCAACTTGGGCGCGTTGGCGCCCGCCGCGATCGCCGCGTACGCGATCAGCGCCTCCTGCTCCAACGCCTGGCGCAGCGACTGGAGACTGCGGCGCGTGGTGATGCCCCGCAGCGTCATCCGCCGCCACACCCGGTAGAAGAACCCCTGGGCCTGCTGTTCCCGGTCCACCACGGTCACGTCGAGCGGGGGACCGTCCTCCAGGGTGACGCAGTACCGCCGGCCCCGGTCACCGCTGTCGGCGCTGTCCGGGGCGCCTTCCTCGCGGGCCGCGCTCACCGGGTGGAAGCCCACCCTGCGCAGCCCCGCCAGGAGCGTCTGGCCGGTGGGCCGCACGTTCGGGGAACCCACCGCGTACAGCGTCCCGTACGCGATGGTCCAGCCGATGAGGATCGTCAGGATGATCGAGAACGGGGTGGTGTAACCGGTGACGAGCATCGCGAACGCGTCGAGCAGCAGCACCACCCACAGCACGACCCGCCAGCGCGGCCGGCGTGACATCCCCACGGCGGTCATGTACGCGATCACGGGCGCCAGATAGCCGTGCACCGGGTCGGTCAGCGCGTGGATGTCCGCGGGGGACGGCCGGGTCAGCGCGTCCTGGATCGACTGCGGCGCCGCCTGGGCGACCCACAGGTCCGTGGCGAGCGTCACCCCGTGCGCCAGGACCGCCGCCAGGACCCCGTCGGCGATCCGCAGCCCGTCCCGTTTGATCAACCGCTCGACGGCGAAGGCCACCGGGACCAGCAGCACCGCGATGCTCGACGCCAACCCCGCGAACTTGATCAGCAGGTCGGGGGCGTCCTCGGTGCCCTTGCTGATGTCCTGCTCCAGGCCCGACGTCGTCCCGTGCGCGAACGTCGCGATCGCCAGCACCACCGCGATCGCCAGCACCCCGCTGAGCAGCCGCATCAGGTCGGACGGCCGGTGCACCCGCGCGGGCAGCAGCGGCTCGTCGCCCTCCACCTCGTCGACGTAGGACCCCGACGAGCCGACGGCCTCCGTCAGCTCGTCGGGATCCGCGGGACCCTCCGGAGTGACGGTCACGGGGTCCGCACCGGCCGGCACCGGCACCGGCGCGCGCCGCTCGGCACCCGGCCCGTCCGGCCCGGGTGCTCCCGCGCCGGCGGGCGCGGTCTCGTCCGAATCCTCGTGCGCCTTCAGGGGCTGCTCTCCGGTGTCAGGGCGCGTCGACGCACCAGGGATGCCCGCTCCATCGGGTTCCATGCCCTGTCGCTCCGCCGCGCCTTCTTGTTCTCGTATCACCAGTCACCGCCCGCATGATCCTGGCATGCCCTCCCGGCAGAGCGGGGCATCAGGGTGCGATACGGCGGTGCCGGGACCTCCTCACCCGCCTTCCTCGGGCGCCCCGCGCGGATCGCTGCGCGCCCTTCGTGCTGTCGGTGGTGTGGGGCAGGATAGGACGGATGAGCGAGGAGAGCCGTCCCGCGGACGGACCGTCCGAACACCCCGGTCACCCCGAGTACGCCGAGCGGGTCTTCGAAGTGGCCGAGCTGATCCCGCCCGGCCGCGTGCTGACGTACGGCGACGTCGCCGAATGGCTGGAGACGGGCGGCCCCCGCCAGGTCGGCCGGGTCATGGCGCTGTACGGCGGAGCGGTGCCCTGGTGGCGCGTGGTGCGCGCGGACGGCGTACTGCTCCCGGGGCACGAGCGCGAAGCGCTGGGCCACTACCGCGCGGAGGGCACCCCGCTGCGCACGGCGGGCGGCACCTCCGGAACCCACCTGCCGCGGCTCGACATGCGGCGCGCCCGATGGGACGGACGAACCGAGACATGACACGCACCACACGACGAACTGACGCACACCGGCAAGCTTCCGCCACGCGACCCCCGAACGGGCGACGGACCGCCGCAGCAGAACGGAACCGGACCGCCGGAACCCGCCGGGACCGGCCCGCCCGCGGGGACCGTCCCCGGCCCGCTCCCGCCCCGGTCGTCCCGCGCCCGCTCGCCACCGCGTAGCGTCCGGGGTACCCGGCGGGCAGTGACCCGCCGGCAGACGCCCACCGCCCCCCGCGCACCACCGCGCCCCCATCAGCACGACCACCAGGACCGGCGACCCACGTGAGCTTCCCCTCCTCCACCAGACGCCCGCCGCACCCCCGTGCGCGGCCGGGGAGCCCCGGCGCGTACCGACTCGTGCGCACCGCGCAGGCTCCGGTGGACTCCCCTCGTCTGGACGCAGGCCAGCGCGCGGTGGTTGACCACGGCAAGGGCCCGATGCTCGTCCTCGCCGGGCCCGGCACCGGCAAGACCACGACCCTCGTCGAAGCGGTCGCCGCCCGGCTGGCCCGCGGCGCCGACCCCGCACGCGTCCTGGTGCTCACCTTCAGCCGCAAGGCCGCCGTCGAACTGCGCGACCGGATGGCCCTGCGCATCGGCGCCGCCCGCGCCCCGCAGGCGACCACGTTCCACTCCTTCTGCTACGCCCTCGTCCGCGCCCACCAGGACGCCGACCTGTTCGTCGAGCCCCTGCGCCTGCTGTCCGGCCCCGAGCAGGACGTCACCGTGCGGGAACTGCTCGCCGGACAGATCGACCTCGAACGCGCCGGCCTGCGCCACGTGCGCTGGCCCGACGAACTGCGCGCCTGCCTGACCACCCGGGGCTTCGCCGACGAGGTGCGCGCCGTCATCGCCCGCACCCGGGAACTGGGCCTCGCCCCCCGCGCCCTCGGGGACTTCGCCGCCCGCACCGGCCGCCCCGACTGGGGCGCCGCAGCCGCGTTCCTCGCCGACTACCTGGACGTCCTCGACCTCCAGGGCGTCCTCGACTACACCGAACTCGTCCACCGTGCCGTCCTCCTCGCCCGTCGCCCCGAGGTCGCGTCCGCCCTGGCCGGACAGTACGACGCGGTGTACGTCGACGAGTACCAGGACACCGACCCGGCGCAAGTACGCCTCCTGGACGCGCTCGCCGGCGGCGGACGCACCCTCGTCGCCCTCGGCGACCCCGACCAGTCGATCTACGCGTTCCGGGGCGCCGACGTGAACGGCATCCTCGACTTCCCCACGACCTTCCGGCACCCGGACGGCACCCCCCCGCGCGTGACCGTGCTCGGCACCTCCCGCCGCTCCGGCGCCGAGCTGCTCGCCGCGACCCGACGGATCACCCAACGCATGCCGCTCACCCGGCTCCCCGCCGAGCAGGTCCGCGCCCACCGGGACCTCGGCGCCGCCCGGGACGGCGGGCGGGTCGAGGCGTACACCTACCCGACCGCCGGTACGGAGCTGGACAACATCGCCGACGTCCTGCGCCGCGCGCACCTGGAGGACGGGGTGCCCTGGCGGGACATGGCCGTCCTCGTCCGCTCGGGCGGGCGCACCATCCCGTCGCTGCGCCGCGCCCTCACCTCGGCGGGGGTGCCCCTCGACATCGACGGCGACGACCTGCCGCTGCGGCACGAGCCCGCGGTGGCGCCGTTGCTGATGGCCCTCAAGGCGGTCGCCGAGGCAACCCTCGCCGGGCCCGCGGGTGCGGGCACGCCGGCGGGGCCGGGCACCTCCACGGGTTCGGCTGCGCCCACGGGTTCGGCTGCGCCCGCCGGTGCGTCCGGCGGCCCTGCCGGCCCGCTCGACGGTCCCGCCGAAAGCTCCGAGGACGCCCCCGGAGACGCCTCCGAAGGCACCTCCGGGAACACCCCGGCGCCCGCCCCGGCGCCCGCCCCGGCGCCCACCCCCGGGAACCCCCCTGGGAACACCTCCTGGCTGGACACCGAGACCGCGCTCACCCTCCTCGCCTCACCCCTCGCCGGCATGGACACCGCCGACCTGCGACGCCTGGGCCGGGCCCTGCGCGCCGAGGAACGCGCCGCCGGCAACCCGCTGCCCGAAGCCTCCGACGTGCTCCTCACCCGGGCGCTCGCCGAACCCGAACGCCTCACCGCGCACGACCCGTCCTACGCGCGCGGCGCACAGCGCCTCGGCGCACTGCTGCGCGCCGCCCGCACCCGCCTCGCGGACGGCGGGACCGCCGAGGAAGCCCTGTGGGACCTGTGGCAGGGCACCTCCTGGCCCCAGCGCCTGGAACGGTCCGCCCGGCGCGGCGGCGCCGCCGGACGCAACGCGGACCGCGACCTCGACGCCGTCTGCGCGCTCTTCGCCGCCGCGGCCCGCGCCGAACAACGCACCGGCGGGCGCGGCGCCCTCAACTTCCTCGCCGAGACCGAAGCCGCCGACATCGCCGCCGACACCCTCACCCGGCGCGCCGTCCGCCCCGACGCGGTGCGCCTGATGACCGCCCACCGGTCCAAGGGCCTGGAGTGGCGACTCGTCGTCGTCGCCGGCGTCCAGGAGGGACTCTGGCCCGACCTGCGGCGCCGCGGCTCGCTGCTGGAGGCCGACCGCATCGGCCGGGACGGGCTCGCCGAACCGCTCTCCCCGGGCGCCCTGCTCGCCGAGGAACGCCGCCTCTTCTACGTGGCCGCCACCCGTGCCCGCGAACGCCTCGTCGTCACCGCCGTGAAGGCCCCGGCCGACGACGGCGACCAGCCGTCCCGCTTCCTCGCGGAACTCGGCGTCGAACCCCGGGACGTCACCGGCCGCCCGCGCCGCCCGCTCGCCGTCGCCGCGCTCGTCGCGGAACTGCGCGCCACCACTGTCGACCCGAACGCCTCCGCCGCACTGCGGGAGGCCGCCGCAAGACGCCTCGCCGAACTCGCCGCACTCGACGACGGCGAGGGCCGCCCCCTGGTGCCCGCCGCCCACCCCCACCGCTGGTGGGGCATGGACGACCCCACCGAGAGCAGGGTCCCGCTCCGCGACCGCTCCCACCCGGTGGCCCTGTCGGGCAGCGCCCTCGACCAACTCGCGAACACCTGCGCCCTCCAGTGGTTCCTGGGCCGCGAGGTGAAGGCCGACGCCCCCGCCACCGCCGCCCAGGGCTTCGGCAACGTGGTGCACGTGCTCGCCGACGAGGTCGCCTCCGGACGCACCCCCGCCGACCTCGCCGTCCTGAGGGAACGCCTCGACTCGGTGTGGGACGCGCTCGCCTTCGACGCGCCCTGGAAGTCGGCCCAGGAGAAGGAACACGCACGGGCGGCACTCGAACGCTTCCTGCACTGGCACGTCACCGACCGCGCCGGGCGCACCGCCGTCGCCAGCGAGCAGGACTTCGACGTGACCCTGACGGCCGGCTCCTTCGAGGTGCGCATCCGCGGCTCCGTGGACCGCGTCGAACGCGACGGCGAGGGCCGCGCCTACGTCGTCGACTTCAAGACCGGCAAGCACGCCCCCTCCGCGGCGGAGGTCGCCCGCCACCCCCAGCTCGCCGTCTACCAGCTCGCCGTCACGGAGGGCGCCGTCGACGACGCCTTCGGCGGCGAGCGCCCCGTCCCGGGCGGCGCGGAACTCGTCCACCTGCGGCAGGGCGCCGCCCGCCGGGACGGCGGTGACGAGGTGCCCAAGATCCAGGCCCAGGAACCGCTGGCCGGACAGTGGATCGGCGACCTCCTCGCCACCGCCGCCGGCAAGGTCCTCGACGAACGGTTCGCGCCCACCACCGGCCAGCACTGCGGACACTGCGCGTTCCGCGCCTCGTGCAGCGCCCGCCCCGAGGGACGCCACGTCATCGACTGACCGCGGGCCCCGCACCCACGTCACCCCACGGCCGTACGGCCACCCGACCCGGTGACGACGACGGGCACCGCGGGTCCGGGGGGCGTTGCCGGAACCGCCGGCCGGCCCGGAATGTCACCGTCCCCGGTTAGCCTCGTCCGTGTGCCCGCACGCATCACCGACCCCGAGCAGCTGAAACAGCTCCTCGGCATCCCGTTCACCCCGGAGCAGACGGCCTGCATCATCGCGCCGCCCGCCCCGCAGGTCATCGTGGCCGGAGCCGGCTCGGGCAAGACCACCGTCATGGCCGCCCGCGTGGTGTGGCTCGTCGGCACCGGACAGGTCGCCCCCGAACAGGTCCTCGGACTGACCTTCACCAACAAGGCCGCCGGCGAACTCGCCGAACGCGTCCGCAAGGCCCTCCTCGCGGCCGGCGTCACCGACCCCGACGCCATCGACCCGGACAACCCCCCGGGCGAACCCGTCATCTCCACGTACCACGCCTTCGCCGGCCGGCTCCTCACCGACCACGGACTGCGCATCGGCCTGGAACCCACCACCCGGCTCCTCGCCGACGCCACCCGCTTCCAGCTCGCCGCCCGCGTCCTGCGCGAAGCCCCCGGCCCCTACCCGGCGCTCACCCGGTCCTTCCCCGACCTCGTCAGCGACCTCCTGGCCCTCGACGCCGACCTCGCCGAACACCTGGTGCGCCCCGAGGACCTCCGCGCCCACGACGCCGCACTGCTGCGCACCCTGGACGGCGCCACCCTGTCCAACCCCGATCTGCGTAAGGTCCCCGAGGCCGCCGCCGCCCGCCGCGACCTCGCCGCCCTCGTCCAGCGCTACCGCGAGGCCAAACGCAGTCGGGACCTCCTCGACTTCGGCGACCAGATCGCCCTGTCCGCCGCCCTCGCCCGCACCCGCCCCGAAGTCAGCGGCATCCTGCGCGACGAGTTCCGCGTCGTCCTCCTCGACGAGTACCAGGACACCTCCGTCGCCCAGCGCATCCTGCTCTCCGGGCTCTTCGGCAACGGCACCGGCCACCCCGTGACCGCCGTCGGCGACCCCTGCCAGGCGATCTACGGCTGGCGCGGCGCGTCCGTCGCCAACCTCGACGACTTCCCCCGGCACTTCGCCCACGCCGACGGAACCCCCGCCACCCGCCACGCCCTCAGCGAGAACCGCCGCAGCGGAGGGCGCCTCCTCGACCTCGCCAACCACCTGGCGACCCCCCTGCGCGCCCTCCACGCCGGCGTGGAAGCCCTGCGCCCCGCCCCGGGCGCCGAACGCGAGGGCACGGTCCGCTGCGCCCTGCTCAGCACCCACGCCGAAGAGCTCGACTGGCTCGCCGACTCCCTCGCCCACCTGGTGCGCACCGGCACCCCGCCCGGCGAGATCGCCGTGCTGTGCCGCACCGCCGCCGACTTCGCCGACATCCAGGGCGCCCTCGTCGCCCGGGACGTCCCCGTCGAGGTCGTCGGCCTGTCCGGACTGCTGCACCTGCCCGAGGTCGCCGACCTGGTCGCCGTCTGCGAAGTCCTCCAGGACCCCGGCGCCAACGCCTCCCTGGTCAGGCTGCTCACCGGACCCCGCTGGCGCATCGGCCCCCGCGACCTCGCCCTGCTGGGGCGCCGCGCCCGGCTCCTCGTCCGCCACGCGCACCCTGCCGACGAAGGGGCCGACGGCGACCTCGACCGGCGGCTCGCCGCAGCCGTCGAAGGGATCGACCCGGCCGAGGTGGTGTCCCTCGCCGACGCGCTCGACACCTTCCTGGAACGACCCGCCGACTCCGGCGACGACGGCCTGCCGTTCTCGGCCGCCGCCCGCGTCCGCTTCGCCCGCCTCGCCGCCGAACTGCGCGATCTGCGGCGCTCCCTCGCCGACCCCCTGATGGACGTGCTGCACCGGGTCCTCGCCACCACCGGCCTGGAGGTCGAACTGTCGGCGTCCCCGCACGCCCTGGCCGCCCGCCGCCGCGAGACCCTCGCCAACTTCCTCGACACGGCCGCCTCCTTCGCCGCCCACGACAACGACGCCACGCTCCTCGCCTTCCTCGGCTTCCTGCGCACCGCCGCCCAGTACGAGAAGGGCCTCGACAACGCCCTGCCCGGCGGCGAGAACACCGTCAAGGTCCTCACCGCCCACAAGTCCAAGGGCCTCGAATGGGACGTCGTCGCCGTCCCCGGGCTCGTCCGCGGCACCTTCCCCAGCGCCCAGGGCCGCGACAAGTGGACCGCCCAGGGCAAGGTCCTCCCGCACCCCCTGCGCGGCGACGCGGACACCCTGCCCGAGGTCGCCTCCTGGGACGCGCGCGGCCTCAAGGCGTTCCACGAGGACCTGAAGGACCACCAGCACACCGAGGAACTACGCCTCGGCTACGTCACCTTCACCCGCCCCCGGTCCCTGCTCCTCGGCTCCGGCCACTGGTGGGGACCCACCCAGAAGCGCACCCGGGGCCCCTCGGACTTCCTCCACGCCCTCCACGACCACTGCGCCGCCGGCCACGGCGAGATCGAAACCTGGGCCGACCGCCCCGAACCGGAGGACGAGAACCCGGCGCTCCGGGCGGCCACCGCCGAGCACGCCTGGCCGCTGCCGCTCGACCCCGACGCGCTCGCCCGCCGCCGGGCCGCCGCCGACGTCGTCCTCGGCCACCTCGACCGGCTCACCGACACCCGCGCGCCCGGGTACGACCCGGCACCCGCCTACGACCCCGAGTGGCCACCGCCCCCGGACGACCCCGAGGACGAGGCGCACCACCCCGTCGGGGAGAACTCCGCCGACAGGGAGGACTCCGCCGACTGGGAGGAGTGGAGCCACGACCGTCCCACTCCGCACCCGCACGCCCCCACCCCCGCGATCCCGCACGCCCGCGCCCCCCACCCACCGACCGCGGCGGAGCGACCCGCCGCCGCCGCGGACCTCACCCCCGAGGAGGCCCGCACCATCGCCTCCTGGGACCGCGACCTCACCGCCCTCACCGGGGAACTGCTGCGCGCCCGGCAGAGCGTCACCGACGTCCCGCTGCCCCCCTCCCTCACCGCCTCCCAACTCCTCCACCTCGCCGCCGACCCCGACGGCTTCGCCCAGGAACTCGCCCGGCCCATGCCGCGCCCCCCGCAGCCCGCCGCCCGCCGCGGCACCCGCTTCCACGCCTGGGTCGAAACCCGCTTCGAGGCGCTGCGCCTGCCCCTGCTCGACCCCGACGACCTCCCCGGCAGCGACGCCGAGATCGACGACGAACACGACCTGGAAGCCCTGAAGGACGCCTTCGAGCGCACCCCCTACGCCCGGCGCACCCCGTACCGGGTGGAGGCCCCCTTCCAGCTGGAACTCGCCGGACGCGTCGTCCGGGGCCGCATCGACGCCGTCTACCGCGACGACGACGGCGACCGCACCACGTACGAGATCGTCGACTGGAAGACCGGCCGGGGCCACCACGCCGACCCGCTGCAACTCGCCGTCTACCGACTCGCCTGGGCCGAGCGGCAGGGCGTCCCCCCGGAGTCGGTGACGGCGACCTTCCTGTACGTGCGCAGCGGCGAGACCGTGCGCCCCGCGCACCTGCCCGGCCGCGCCGAACTGGAACGACTCCTCACCGGCGACGACGACGGCACCGGGCGCGCACCGGCCCCCGGGGAACCAGCGGACGGGACCACCTCGCGGGACGGTTAGGCTCAAGGCCATGAGCAAGCCCGTTGACAGTGCCGTCAGCGCCGTCAGTGCCGTCAGTGCCGTCCGCGCATACGTCCAGAACCATCGCGACGCCTTCCTCGCCGACCTCGGCGACTGGCTGCGGATCCCGTCCGTCTCGGCCCAGCCCGAGCACGCCGCGGACGTGCGGCGCAGCGCCGACTGGCTCGCCGCCGCCCTGAAGGACACCGGGTTCCCGACCGTCGAGGTCTGGGACACCCCCGGTGCCCCCGCCGTCTTCGCCGACTGGCCCTCCGACGACCCGGACGCCCCCACCGTCCTCGTCTACGGTCACCACGACGTCCAGCCCGCAGCCCGCGAGGACGGCTGGCAGACCGACCCCTTCGAGCCGGTGGTCACGGGCGGCCGGCTGTACGCGCGCGGCGCCGCCGACGACAAGGGGCAGGTGTTCTTCCACACCCTCGGCGTCCGCGCCCACCTCGCCGCCACCGGCCGCACCGCGCCCGCCGTCCACCTCAAGCTGCTGGTCGAGGGCGAGGAGGAGTCCGGCTCGCCGCACTTCCGCGCCCTGGTCGAGGAGCGCGCCGCCCGGCTCACCACCGATGCCGTGATCGTCTCCGACACCGGCATGTGGTCCGCAGACACGCCCACCGTGTGCACCGGCATGCGGGGCCTCGCCGACTGCGAGATCGAACTGTTCGGACCCGACCAGGACATCCACTCCGGGTCCTTCGGCGGCGCCGTGCCCAACCCGGCGGACGCCGCGGCCCGCCTCGTCGCGGCCCTCCACGACGAGCACGCGCGCGTCACCGTCCCCGGCTTCTACGACGGCGTCGAGGAGCTGACCGACCGCGAACGGGAACTCTTCGCCGAACTCCCCTTCGACGAGGCCGCGTGGCTGCGCACCGCGAAGTCGTACGCCACCCGCGGCGAAGCCGGCTACACCACCCTGGAACGCCTGTGGGCCCGCCCGACCGCCGAGGTCAACGGCATCGGCGGCGGCTACCAGGGCCCCGGCGGCAAGACGATCATCCCCGCGCGGGCGATGCTGAAGCTGTCGTTCCGGCTGGTCGCCGGCCAGGACCCGGACCGCGTCGAGGAGGCCGTCCGCAGCTGGGTCGCCGACCAGCTCCCCGCCGGCATCCGCCACGACATCGTCTTCGGCGCGGCGACCCGCCCCTGCCTCACCCCGCTCGACCACCCCGCCCTCCAGTCGGTGACCCGGGCCATGGCCCGCGCCTTCGACACCGACATCCGCTACACCCGCGAGGGCGGCTCCGGACCCGCCGCCGACCTCCAAGACGTCCTCGGCGCCCCGGTGCTGTTCCTGGGCATCTCGGTGCCCTCCGACGGCTGGCACGCCCCCGACGAGAAGGTCGAACTGGACCTGCTGTTCAAGGGCGTGGAAACCGCCGCCCACCTCTGGGACGACCTCGCCGAGAACTGGCGCGGTGCCCGCTGAGCCCCCGCCCGCCCGGACGGGCCACCCTCCGGGCGGCACCCCGGGGCACACGGGTGGGACCCCCCCCACCACCGCCGGGCCGCGCCCCCCACCGCCGCCCGCCGCCCGCCTCGCTGAACCCGCCGACACATCCGCATCCCCGGGGGAGATGGAAGCACCTGTGACCACCTGGACCGAGCGCAACGCCGATCACCCGCTGCCGCTGACCGCGCCGAGCGGCATCGACCGCGCCGCCCACCAGCGCCTCGACGAAGCGTGGCTCGCCGCTGCCTGGAGCCACCCCACGACCAGGGTCTTCGTGGTGTCCGGGGGGCAGGTCCTCATCGACGAGACACCGGACGGCCACACCGAACTGGTGATGACCCCGACCTTCGAAGCACCCCTCACCGAAGCCCACCGCTACTTCCTCGGCACCGACGAGGACGGCGTGCGGTACTTCGCGCTCCAGAAGGACACCCTGCCGGGCCGTCTCGACCAGTCGGCGCGCGCGGCGGGCCTGAGGGAAGCGGGCCACCTGCTGTCCCCCCGTGACGTCGGTCTCATGGTGCACGCCGTCGCCCTGGAGAACTGGCAGCGGATGCACCGCTTCTGCTCCCGCTGCGGCGAACGCACCGTCATCGCCGCCGCCGGCCACATCCGCCGCTGCCCCGCCTGCGGCGCCGAGCACTACCCGCGCACCGACCCCGCCGTGATCATGCTGGTGACGGACGACGAGGACCGGGTGCTCCTCGGCCGCCAGGTGCACTGGCCCGAGGGCCGCTTCTCGACCCTCGCCGGGTTCGTGGAGCCCGGGGAGTCCATCGAGCAGTCGGTGCGGCGCGAGGTCCGCGAGGAGGTCGGCGTCACCGTCGGCGAGGTCGGCTACGTCGCGAGCCAGCCGTGGCCCTTCCCGTCCAGCCTGATGCTGGGGTTCTTCGCCCGGGCCACGACGACCGAGATCGACGTGGACGGCGACGAGATCTCGGAGGCCCGCTGGTTCTCCCGGGACGAACTCGGTGCGGCCTTCGACGCCGGTGAGGTGCTGCCCCCGTACGGGATCTCGATCGCGTCCCGGCTGATCGAACTCTGGTACGGCAAGCCCCTGCCCAAGCAGGGCCCCGCCGTCTGACCGCGCAGCGCCCGCAGCGCCGTAGCCCCTGCCGCCCCTGCGGCATGACGAAGGCTCCCCCCGACGGGCGGCCCGTCGGCCGCGGGGGGAGCCTTCGGCGGTGCGTCACCGGGACGCACCGCCACCGTTCAGCTGGCGAGGGCCTGCTTCACCTGGGCGAGGCTCGGGTTCGTCATCACCACGTCGGAGCCGCCGCCGCGGGGCGCGACCACGACCGTGGGCACGGTCTGGTTGCCGCCGTTCGCCGTCTCCACGAACTTCGCGGACTCCGGGTCCTGCTCGATGTTGATCTCCGAATAGCCGATGCCCTCACGGTCCATCTGGCTCTTCAACCGCTGGCAGTAACCGCACCACGTGGTGCTGTACATCGTCACAGTGCCCGGCATCTGTCTCCTGCTCCTTCGTGCCCAGGGGTGAGCCTCGGCGCCCGCCCGCACAGCAAGAACGTACGTGGGGGAGCCGCCATTCCCGCCGCCGGGTCGACCGACCCCCCGCGCGCAGCGAACCGCCCCCCGCCCCGCCGGGCAGGGGGCCACCCCGGAACGACAGGCGACCCACCCCCTCCGAACAGCGGGCAATCCGAACCCGCCGGACGGCGGGAATGGCGCCGGACGAGTCATACAAGTACGACTGCGATCGTCACCCTGTGGATAACTTCCGCGACCGGGTCGAGGGACCTGGCAGCATGGCGGGGTGACATCAGCAACGCACTCCACACTCTTCCCACGGGAACCGGGCCCCGGCCAGTTCCCGGCGCCGCCGCAGGGCGCAGACGCCGTGCTGGACGGGCTCGACCCCGAACAGCGCGCCGTCGCCACCGCCCTGCGCGGCCCGGTGTGCGTACTGGCCGGCGCCGGCACCGGCAAGACCAGGGCCATCACCCACCGCATCGCCTACGGGGTCCACGCCGGAATCCTCCACCCCGGCAGCATCCTCGCCGTCACCTTCACCCAGCGCGCGGCGGGCGAGATGCGCGGACGCCTCCGCCAGCTCGGCGTCCAAGGAGTGCAGGCCCGCACCTTCCACTCCGCCGCCCTCCGCCAGCTCCAGTACTTCTGGCCCAAGGCCGTCGGCGGCGGCCTGCCCCGCCTCGTCGACCGCAAGATCGCCATCGTCGCCGACGCCGCCGCCGCCTGCGGCATCCGGCTCGACCGCAGCGAGCTGCGCGACGCCACCGCAGAGATCGAATGGTCCAAGGTCACCCAGACCGTCCCCGCCGACTACGCCGCCGCCGTGCACGCCGCCGGCCGGACCGCCCCCCGCAACCCGGCCGAGATCAGCCAGCTCTACAGCGCCTACGAAGACCTCAAACGCCAGCGGTCCGTCATCGACTTCGAGGACGTGCTGCTGCTGACCGTCGCCGTCCTCCAGGACCGCCACGACATCGCCGACCAGGTCAGAAGCCAGTACCAGCACTTCGTCGTGGACGAGTACCAGGACGTCAGCCCCCTCCAGCAACGCCTGCTCGAACTGTGGCTCGGCGACCGGGACGACCTCTGCGTCGTCGGCGACGCCAGCCAGACGATCTACTCCTTCACCGGCGCCACCCCCGACCACCTGCTCGACTTCCGCACCCGCCATCCGGGGGCCACCGTCGTCAAGCTCGTCCGGGACTACCGCTCCACCCCCCAGGTCGTCCACCTCGCCAACGGCCTGCTCGCCCAGGCCAGCGGCCGGGCCGCCGACCACCGCCTCGAACTGATCTCCCAGCGCGACACCGGCCCCGAACCGCAGTACCGGGAGTACCCCGACGAACCCGCCGAGGCGGAGGGCGCCGCCCGCCGCATCCGCGACCTCATCGCCGCCGGCGTGCCCGCCAGCGAGATCGCCGTCCTCTTCCGCACCAACAGCCAGTCCGAAACCTACGAACAGGCCCTCGCCGACGCCTCCGTGCCCTACCAGCTCCGGGGCGCCGAACGCTTCTTCGAACGCCCCGAGGTCCGCGAAGCGGGCGCGGCCCTCCGCGGAGCCGCCCGCTTCGGCGCCAACGACAGCCTCCTCGACGACGCCGTCGACCTGCCGTCCCAGGTCCGGGCCGTCCTGTCGACCAAGAACTGGACACCCCAGCCCCCCGCCGGCTCCGGAGCCGTACGCGAACGCTGGGAATCCCTCGCCGCCCTCGTACGACTCGCCGAGGACCTCACCCGGGCCCGCCCCACCGCGACCCTCGCCGACCTCGTCGCGGAACTCGACGAACGCGCCGTCGCCCAGCACGCCCCCACCGTGGAAGGCGTCACCCTCGCCTCCCTGCACGCCGCCAAGGGCCTCGAATGGGACGCCGTCTTCCTCGTCGGAGTCGCCGAGGGAATGATGCCGATCACCTACGCGCGCACCCCCGCACAGATCGAGGAAGAACGCCGCCTCCTCTACGTCGGAGTGACCCGCGCCCGCCACCGCCTCCACGTCTCCTGGGCCCTCGCCCGCTCACCCGGCGGACGACCCGGCCGCAGCGCCAGCCGTTTCCTCGACGGACTGCGCCCCGGCTCCACCGGCGGCGGCACCCGCATCGGCCAGCTCGGCCGAGGAGGCGTCGAACCCGGCAGCGGACAGGACGCCCCCGCCCCCGCCGCCCCGCGCCGCGCCCGCACCCCCGCCCGCTGCCGCGTCTGCCGCCGCACCCTGACCGACGCCGGCGAGATGAAACTGATGCGCTGCGACGACTGCCCCTCGGACATGGACGAGGGCCTCTACACCCGGCTGCACGACTGGCGGGCCACCCGCGCCAAGGAGACCGGCCAGCCGGAGTTCTGCGTCGTCACCGACAAGACCCTCATCGCCATCGCCGAGACCGTCCCCCTGGATGAGGGAAGCCTCGCCCGCATCCCGGGGGTGGGGATGCGCAAGGTCCGCGGCTTCGGCGGCGAAGTCCTCGCCATCTGCGCAGGTCAGGAACGATCTCCAGAGGGAGATGACCACTGAGGCAAACTCGTCGGAAAAATAGTTTGCACATGCCCCGGCCGTCACCATAGGTTCTTAAGCACGGAAACGGGGGCTTCTCCGAAGCGCCCGATCCGTGCTGTACTTCATATCCGTCGGACCAGGCTCGACCAGGTCCCCCAAGACGCCGAGAGGAGGCGAATCCAGTGAGCAGCATCAAGACCCGCACCTTCGTCAGCAGCGCCGTGATGCACGATCGCTCGGCCATCGCCTCCTGCCTGCCCGGCTTCTCGAACCCGGGGACAGGTCTGTCCGCCGCCGTCGCTCTGCGTCCTGAGCCCGTCCTGGTCGCCAATGGCCTCGTGATCCGCGAGCGCTCCGGCCGACCGACCGAGGCACCGGAAGCAGGAGAGGCAGCCAAGGCACTGGCCTATGGCTTTACCGCGACCGGCGCCGAACTCGGCAAGCGGCAGTCGAAGCAGCACCACACGATGTGGGCCTTCCGTGGGCTCGAACCCTGGAGTCATCCAGCCTGATCCTCGATCAGGCCGGCGCCTTCAGGGCCGCGGAACCCCACCCGGGATCCGCGGCCCTTCTGTTTTCCCCGAGCGGGAAGACGGAGCGAAGGGGTCTCGGGACAACAGAACAACCCGGTACCAGCCTCCCCAGCCACCGCTGCGGGAGACAGCCACCGGCCGACCGGCCGGACCGAACCAAACGAGGAAGACACCCCGTGCAACTCGAAGCGCACGCTCCGTCAGCTCCGCCCTCGGACACGATCTCCCCGCCCGGCCCCACGAAGGACTCCACCGTGACGCCCCTCACCGCGCTCACCGCGCTCGACGACGCCATCGAGAACCTCGGCGTACCCGTACCCTGCCGCTCCTACGACCCGGAGGTCTTCTTCGCGGAGTCGCCGGCCGACGTCGAGTACGCCAAGTCGCTGTGCCGAACCTGCCCGCTCGTCGAAGCCTGTCTCGCCGGGGCCAAGGAGCGGCGCGAGCCGTGGGGCGTCTGGGGCGGCGAACTGTTCGTCCAGGGTGTCGTCGTCGCCCGGAAGCGGCCCCGCGGCCGTCCGCGCAAGAACCCGGTCAGCGCATGAACGCCCTAGGCACCATCGACCGCCCCCTCACGCACGACCCCCGGAAACAGGCCCCGATGACCACCACCCACGAGCCCGCCGGCTCCACGCACACAGACTTCTCCACCACCACCGGCGTCGAAGCACGCCAGAACAGGAACCGAGCCATGCAACTCATCCCAGAAGCCCTGGCACGCGCGCATATGCGCGAGCGGCTTCGAGAGGCCGAGGCGGCCCGCCCGGCCGCCCGGATCGTCGCGGCCCGGCGCATGCAGCGCCGTGCCGAACGTGCGTCGATGCGGGCGCGCCGCGCGCTCGCCGTCGCCGTCATGCAGTAACGCGCAGTACCCCCGCATCCGGTGCGGCGACCACCACGGTCACCGCACCGGCACGGCACGCGGAACGCCTGCACGGTCCGCTGAACACCCGTACGGCACGGGGAACGCCTGCCGCGGCATGGGCAACGGCTACCGCGACACGTGGAACACGCACACGGCACCCTGCGGGGCCCGGTGCGGCGGCACCCCGCACGGCCGCCCCCGCCGCCCCGGGCGAGCAGCCGCCGCGGAGTCGACAGCCGCCCGTAGAACGAGTGTGCGGTTCTCGATCCGGAACCCGCGCAGCACCCACCAGCCCGCGGGGGCCAGTCCCGAACGGACCGGCCCCCGTAGGCAGTTGACGCACACGCCGCACACCGACGCCACCGCGAACCCACCCCGACCCGGCGCCCCCGCCGACAGCGCTGCGCCGCGGTCGGCCGACCCGTCACCGCGGGGATATCGTCGCCCGGTGGAACGTCAGAACATCGACAACCCCAGCGGCACCCGTGCCCCCGACCGCACCAGCGGCGCCGGCCCCGCACCCGACACCCCGACCGCCTGCGCCCGCTGCGGCACCACCGACGGCGCCGCCACCACCTGGACCTGTTCCGTCGAGAACGGAGTCCGCCGCTACTTCTGCGACCGGTGCGCCCGGAACAACCTCAGAGCCATCGAGGGTCGCCTCGACTCACCCTGGTGGTGACCGGGCGTCCCGCGGTCAGGACGAACCGGCCGGTACGGCCGCCTCGGAGACGTCCTCGTCCGGCAGGAAACCGGGAACCCACGCCTCCAACTCCGCGCGGAGCCGAACCGTCGCACCCAGCTGGCACAACACACCGATCGTGCTGAGCGTCACCCGGTGGATCAACAGATACGCCGGCGGAAGGTTCAACCGCTTGCCCAACTGGTACGCGGGCGACCGCGGATCAGCGATCCGAGCCGCCTGCCTCCGCATCCACTCCCGGGTGAACGTGAACTCGTCCACCTCGGCAGCCTCGACGATCGGCAACAGGTAGTCGACCACCCCCTGCGGATCGAGCGCGATGTCCGCCTTCACGAAACCCTCGTCACGCAACAACTGGTACACGGCCTCCGCCTCGCCGTCCAGCGTCATCCGCAGGGACTCGCCTATCGTCGCGGGCAGACCACCGGGCAACCGGTCCACCGTCCCGAAGTCCAGGACACCGAGCATCCAACCCCCGTCACCGTCCGGCAGCAGACGGAAGTTCCCCGGATGCGGATCGGCGTGCAGCAACCCCGTCCGAGCAGGGCCCGAGAACAGGAACCGGGCCAGCAACTGCCCCGCACGGTCCCGCTGTTCCTTCGACCCGTCGGCGATCACCTCCGACAGCGGAACGCCCTCGATCCACTCCGTCACCAGTATCCGATCGCACTGGTGAACCACCGCCGGCACCCACACGTCCGGATCATCGGCGAACTCCTCCGCATGGACGCGCTGCGCCTGCGCCTCCAAGCCGTAGTCGAGCTCCTCCTCGACCCGGTCCCGCATCTCGGCGATCAGCGGCTTCACGTCCACGCCCGGCAACAGCGGCCCCAACATCTTGGCGAAGCGCCCCAGTTGCGTGAGGTCCGACAACAGCGCCTCACCCGCGCCCGGATACTGGATCTTGACGGCCACCTCGCGCCCGTCGTGCCAGACCGCGTGGTGCACCTGACCGATCGACGCCGCCGCCGCCGGCTCGTCCTCGAACTCCTCGAACAAGTCGCGCCAGTCTTCCCCCAACCGCTCCACCAACACCCCGTGCACCGTGCGCTTCGGCATCGGAGGCGCGGCCTCCTGGAGCTTCGTGAGGGCGGCCCGGTACGGCCCCGCCACCTCTTCCGGAAGGGCCGACTCGAAGACGGACATCGCCTGCCCGAACTTCATCGCCCCGCCCTTCAGCTCACCGAGGACCTTGAACAACTGGTCGGCCGTGCGCTGTTGCAGCTCCCGCCCCACGATCTCCGCGGACTTGCCGCCGATGCGTTTCCCGAGCCCCCACGTCGCGCGCCCGGCGATGCCGAGTGGCAGCGCGGCCAGCTTGGCGGTTCGGGTAACCGCCTTCCGGGGAAGATCAGACATACGCCCCTCCAAGTCCCAGACCGCCGTGCCGCGTACGGCGGCTACCGGGCCATTGTCTCGTGTGCCGCGGGTCGCCCGGAGGGGTGTTCCGCATTCGCGGCGCGGGCCGCCGCACCACACCGACACTCCGGGTGCGGCCCCAACGACCGCGCACGCCAGGCGAGACGCGGTAACACGGCCTCCCAGCGACTGTCCGCACTCGCCGGAACCGTACCGTCCAGCACGGCCAACGCGTGCCCGGCGGCGAGTCCCGCCACCGCAGTGGCCAGTGTCACATCACAGGGCGGGACGCGCTGCGCGGCCCCCGAACGCCACTGGGCCAACAAACGCGGCCAGGCGGGATCGTCAGCCAGCTGGTGCAACGCGAGGCACTGGGCGCAGGCCGTCACCCCGGGCAGCACCAACGGCCCCACCACCCCCGTACCCTCCACCACCCCCGCATACAGGTGCGGGACCCCGGCCGCCATGAGCTCCGCCGCCGCTCCCGGGTCGGGTGCGTGGACGTCCACCCCCTCGCGCGGGGTGAGGAGCACCAGGGCGAGCGGCGGCTCAGCGGTGGGGGAGGGGCACGGGGTGCCGGAGGTGTCAGAGGTGCCAGAGGTGTCGGGGGCATCCGGGGCATCGGGAGAAGCCTGTCCCCCGGAAGGCCGTGGTCGGGGTCGCGACCGTGGGCGGGGCCGCGGTGCCCGATCCGGCCTGGCCCCGCGCACCGCTCGACGTGCGGAGTCCTCACGCCGCTCACCCACTGCATCGGGACCGTGCCCACCCGGTCCCACCTCCCAGGGCGCGACGCGACCCCCGTCGCGCACGTCCACCAGCCCCACCCCCGCCGCCGCCAGCAGCGAGGCGATCACGGCACCGGTACGCCCCGCACCCCGCACCTGAACCCGCGCCGTGCCGCGCGCCGCCAGGGCACGCATCGCCGCGCCCGCCCCCAGCCGGGTCACCGTCAGCGAGGCGTGATCGGCGCGGAGGCGGTCGACGACGGTGCCGCGCCGGCGCAGCGCCCCGGCCGAAGGGCCGCCGCCCGTCGTGTCGTCCAGGAGCCCCGCCTCAGCGAGCTGCTCCACTACGGCATCGGCGCGGCCGTCGGGCAGCCCCAGCCGCCGGGCCTCCTCGCGCAGGAGCACGCGTCCCCGGGTGCCGTCGAGGAGGGCCAGGAACGAGGCGGTCGCCGGGTCGAGGGGCCCGAAGGTCAGCGCGTGCGCCGGAGCCACGCCGCACTGAACGGTGCGCAGGTCACGCCAAGCACGTCGGAGAGCGGGCTTCAGCAGGGGGTGCGCGGGCATGGCGGGTGCTCCTTGGGCGGTGACGGTTGATTTGGTTCGCGCTGTTCTTGGGGGGGCTCCCCCCTCCCCCTCCCCACCCCAGCCCCCCTCCCCACCCACACCCCCGCACCGCCCTCCCCTCGCCGCCGCCCCGCGGGACGGCGGCGGATGCCGGGCCCAGGAGCCCGAGCACCGACCAGTGGTCGTGTCCCCGTACCCCAGATCCGGCCCCGGGTCTTTGGCCCCGGGTCTTTGGCCCCGGTCCGGCCCCGAGCCCGGCCCCGGCCCAGGAAGAGCGGGCTGCTGCACCGGCGGAGACCCCCGTGCTCCGCCGGTGTGTTCAATGATGCGGAATCGGGGGTGAGGGTGCGGAAAGTTATCCACAGGCGGGGGGATTCTTCATACCGGCTCGACGCTGAGGGAGTGGATCAACGGGGACCCGACCCGGGGTCGGGACTTCTCACCGGTGCAACGGGTAACGTCGTGGCGTGCCCGTCGACCCCTTGCACAGCGCCGGACAACCACCGCGCAGTACGACGAGCCGCCTGTCCGGCGGCTCGCGGTCGAGCGCGGTCGAGGTGCGCAGGAGTGCGCGTCGACGGCGTACGGTCTCCGCGTACCGGGAGGGCGACCGTACCGTGGTGCTCATCCCCGCCCGGATGTCCGAGGCGGAGGAGCAGCGGTGGGTGGGCGTCATGCTCGACAAGCTCGCCGCGCAGGAGAGCAAGCGGCTGCTCGGGGACGCGGAGCTCGTGCAGCGCGCCGAGCGCTTGTCGGGGCAGTACTTCGACGGTCTCGCGCGACCGCTGTCCGTGCGGTGGGTCACCAACCAGAACACCCGTTGGGGGTCGTGCACGCCTTCCGAGGCCAGCATCCGGCTCTCGCACCGGCTCCAGGGGATGCCCGAGTACGTCGTCGACTACGTGTTGCTCCATGAGCTCGCGCACCTGCTGGTGCCGGGGCACGGTCCGGACTTCTGGCGATTGCTGGAGGCGTACCCCAAGACCGAGCGGGCCCGCGGCTATCTCGAAGGAGTGGTCGCCGCCGACCGGCTCCCGTACCGGCCGGTGACGTCCGAGGAGTGACGCCCCGGGGCGGCGCCCCGACGGCACTGCCGGGCGCCCCCTTCGCCGCACCGTCGGTCACGACACGACACGACACGACACGGCACGGCACGGGCCGGCGCGCGGACGCAGCACGAGTGATCGTTTGGTGTGCCGTTGCGAATGCGTTTGTGTACCGGGTCTGTACCGGGATGCTCCGATGTCGGCGTTTGCGGTTAGCCTGTCGCGACGTACACGTATCCGGGATGGGGGACGGTCGTAACGCATGGCCAGGGAATTCCAACGGGGCCACAAGGCCAAGATCAGTGATCTCACCGCGGGTACCGATCTGTACGTCGGTGTGCAGATAGCCGCGCCGGGGTTGACCTTCGACATCAGCTGCTTCGGGCTCGACGCGAAGGACGAATTGTCGGACGACCGGTACTTCGTGTTCTTCAATCAGCCGAAGAGCCCGGAGGAAGCGATTCAGCTGCTCGGCCCGCAGGCCGGGGACACCGAGTCGTTCCGGGTCACGCTGGAGAAGATCCCCGCGACCGTCCACAGGTTGTCGTTCACCGCGGCGATCGACGGCGCCGGCCAGATGTCGCAGATCGCGCCCGGTTACCTCCGTATCGTCGCGGGTGGCGAGGAAGTCGCCCGGTACCCGTTCGACGGCACCGAGTTCACGACGGAGCGTGCCGTGATGCTCGGGGACCTGTACCTGAAGGACGTGTGGCGCTTCGCCGCCGTCGGGCAGGGGTTCGACGGCGGGCTGGACGCGTTGCTGCGGAACTTCGGCGGCGAGGTCGCCGAGGATGAGCCGGCCGCCCCTGATCCGGTGCCCGGGTTCGCACCCCCGGCCCAGGGCCAGCCGGCTCCCGGCTTCGCGCCCCCCGCAGCACCGGCCCCCGCGCCCGGTTTCGCACCGCCAGCCCCCGCACCGACCGTGCAGCCCGCGGCGCCCGCCGCTCCCGTACCGCCCGCCGCCGTGCAGCCCGCGCCTCCGGTGCCGCCGGTCCACGCCGCGCCGACGATGGCCGCGCCGCTCGCCGCGGCCCCGCCCGGACACACCCAGCCGTCGGCCCCGCCGCCGCCGGGATACCCCCAGCCCGTCGCACCCCAGGTGCCGGCGCCGTCCGCCCCGCCGCCCCCCGGCTACGGCACGCCGTCCGCCCCGCCGCCCCCGGGCTACGACCAGCCGCAGGCGCCCCACCAAGGCCAGGCGCCCCACCAAGCTCAAGCGCCCCACCAGGCCCCGGCCCCGTTCGCCGCCGGTCAGCCCTTCGCCGCCGGGGCACCGAGTGCGCAGGCCGCCACCCCGACGGGTGTCGCCGCCGGACTGCAACGCTTCAACGAACTCGCGACCGGCCAGCGCTGGACGATGCAGAGCGAGAAGCTGGCCCGGGTGGACCTCGCCGCCGGAGGCGGCGGCGTGCTCGCCCGGCAGGGCAGCATGGTGTTGTACCAGGGCAAGGTCGACTTCAGCCACAAGAGCGCCGGCTTCGTCGGCCGCGCCGTCGGCAGCGGCACGGGCCAGGAGATGCAGCTGATGCGCTGCACCGGCAAGGGGCAGGTGTTCTTCGCCGAGGAGGCGTCGCACCTGCACACCATCGAGTTGCAGGGCGACGCGGTCTGCGTCTCCGCGGAGAACGTCCTCGCCTTCGACGAGACGCTCCAGTACGAGGTCCGCCGCATCGAGGGGCACGGCATTCCGGGCGGCGCCCTGTTCACCATGCAGTTCCAAGGGGCCGGCACCCTGATCGTGAAGACGCACGGCGTCCCGGTCGTCCTGCCGGTCACCCCGAGCACGTTCGCCGACTGCAATGCGCTGGTCGCCTGGTCGGCGGGCGCCCAGGTGATCGTCACCAGTCAGGTGCGACTGCGGTCGAACCGCTCGGCGGGCTCCACGGGTGAGGGCGTGAACCTCCAGTTCCGCGGCGCGCCCGGGAACTTCGTCGTCGTCCAGCCCTACGAGGCCTGAGGGAGACCGTCATGATGGACCCACACTTCCCGGGCTTCGCCCCGGCCCCCGCCGCCCCCGTGGGCGTCCGCATGGAGAACCACGGCAAGCACATGGTCAAGGTGGCCCTCCAGACCGGGCAGGACGTCTACGCCCGGGCCGGCTCCATGGTCGCCTACGACGGATACGTCCAGTACGACGGCAGTCCGCCCGCGCTGCGCCAGCAGGCCCGGGAGTGGGCGACCGGTGAGGGCGCCCCGCTGATGCGGTGCTTCGGCGACGGGCTGCTGTACCTCGCCGACTACGGTGCCGACACCGTGGTGCTGAACCTGGGGGGCGACGCGATCTCGGTCAACGGCAGCAACCTCCTGGCGTTCGACGCCCACCTCCAGTGGGGCGTGGAGAAGGTCAAGGGACTCACCCGGCTCGCCGGCCAGGGCCTGTGGAACGTCACGGTCGGCGGTCAGGGCTGGGTGGCGCTCACCTCGCGCGGCACGCCGATCGTCGTGGAGTGCGGCCGGGGCGAGGACGAGACGTACGTCGACCCCGACGCGCTGCTCGCCTGGTCCCCGAACCTCAAGGTGAAGGGCAAGCGCAGCTTCAAGGCCGGGGCGCTGGTCGGCCGGGGCAGCGGCGAGGCATTCCAGATGGCGTTCTCCGGGCAGGGCATCGTCGTCGTCCAGCCCAGCGAGGACAGCACCGACCGTCTCCGTATCCGGGGCTGAGGGGAAGCGCACACCATGCAGAGCCCGCTGTTCGCCCATGCGGACAACCAGACCCGGGAGCGGTACTCCCTCCAGAACCCGCAGCTGCTGCGGGTCGCCCTGACGGGCCGGGACGACGTCCTCGCCCGCAAGGGGTCGATGGTCGCCTACCAGGGGTCCGTCGAGTTCGACGCCGAGTACCAGAGCGGCCAGGAACGTCGCCGTCGCCGACAGACCGGTGAGGGCCTGGACCTGATGCGCTGCCAGGGCGAGGGCATCGTGTACTTCGCGAACCTCGCCCAGTACGTCCACCTGGTCGACATCGAGTCGGACGGCCTCACCGTCGACAGCTCCTACGTCCTCGCCCTGGACTCCACGCTGAACTTCCAGGTCATCGCCGTGGACAGCCAGTACGGCATCTCGGGGACCGGGAAGTACCAGCTCAACATCACCGGCCGGGGCAAGGTCGCCCTCATGACCTCCGGTGAGCCGCTGATGTTGCGGGTGGGGCGCGAGAGCACCTCGATCAACGTCGACTCGGACGCGATCGTCGCCTGGTCCGCCGGGCTGCGGGTCCAGATGCAGGCCCAGACCCAGTCGAGCACGGCGCGCAGCCGCCGCGGCAACACCGGGGAGGGTTGGGAGCTCGGCTTCCAGGGCGAGGGGTACGTCCTCGTGCAACCGAGCGAGTTGTTGCCCCCGCAGAACGCGCGGATCGGGTCCGGTGTCGCCGCGCAGTTCGGCATGGGCGACCGCGGCTCCCACGGCCAGAACCGCGGCAACGACTGGAACTGACCGCCCGGCCGCGCATCCCGAGCCGGCCCCGTCGCGGGGCGTGTGTGACGGAACGGTGACGACCGCCTCCCGCAACGGTCATCGTCCCGTCACACACCCTGCTCGGCGCGGTCACGCCCACCTGTGAGCATCCCTGCCGTCCCCGGTACCCACCCGGGGATGGAAGAGAGGCTCACACTGTGTCTGCTGTCCTCACGACGCCCGGCCGGGACCTGCCGTACTCCGCCGCCACAGCGCACGGCCACCGACCCGCGGGACACGGCCCGGGTTCCGGCCCCCAGGCGGCGCCCGTCCGGCTGGAGCCCGTCACCGAAGCCCAGTACCGGGCGTTCCTGGCGTCCCGCGCCGGCGACGCGCTCGGCGCCGGCTTCCTCCAATGCCCGTCGTGGGCACGTGTCAAGGAGCAGTGGCGGCCCCTGCTGTTCGGTTGGGGCCCGAACCCGGCCGCCGGACTCCTGCACGGGGTCGCCCTGGCGCTGCTGCGCCAGTTCCCCGGCACCCGCAAGTACTTCGCCTACCTGCCGGAGGGCCCGGTCGTCGACTGGGCGGCGCCGGACGTCGACGCCTGGCTCGACCCGCTGCTCGACCACCTGCGGGCCGCCGGCGCCTTCGCGGTGCGCATCGGGCCCTCGCCCGCCCACCGCCGCTGGACCGCCCGGACCCTCAAGGCCCGGACGGGTCCCGGCGCGCACCTCACCGACGTCCTCGACTGCGCGGTCGACCCGCTCGGCACCGTCGTCGCCGAACGGTTGCGCGCCCGCGGCTGGCACCGCTGCGGCGACCCCGTCCGCGGCGCGAAGGGCGGCCCGGGCGCCGCGGCCGTCGCGGGCGGCGACGGGGACGCCCAACCCCGGTACGTCTTCCAAGTGCCGCTGGCCGGGCGCACCCCCGACGAACTGTGGTCGGGGCTCAACCAGGAGTGGCGGCGCAACATCCGCCGGGCCCAGAAGTCCGGTGTCGAGGTCGTCGTCGGGAGCGCCGCCGAACTGCCGGAGTTCTACCGGCTGTTGGGCCTGACCGAACGTCGCGACGGGTTCCGTCTCGGTCGTTCCCTCGACTACTACGAGCGCCAGTACGCGGCGTTGAACGCCGAGGAGCCCGGCCGGATGAGGCTCTACCTGGCCCGGCACGCCGGGGAGGTCCTCGCCGCGCACACCATGGTCACGGTGGGCCGGCGGGTCTGGTACCAGACGGGCGCGTCCGCCGACCACCGCAGGGACGTGCGGCCGTCCAACGCCCTCCAGTGGCGGATGATCCTGGACGCGCACGCCCTCGGCGCGGACGTCTACGACATGCGCGGGGTGCCCGCCACCCTCGACCCCGCCGACCGGCCCTTCGGGCTGATGCGGTGGAAGCTCGGCACCGGGGGCGAGGTCGTCGAGACGCTGGGGGAGTGGGAACGTCCGCTGCCCGGCACCACCAACCACGCCCTGTACCGGGCCTTCCAGGCGTACCTGGCCCGCCGGTGAGCGTGACCGCCGGACCCGGGGCGCCCACCGGACCCGCGGCGAGCACCCCGCGCACCCGCGTCGACCGTCGGGCCGCCCCCTCCGTCGCCCGCAGCGGCGCGATCATGGCCGCCGGGTCCCTCGTGTCCCGGGCCACCGGGTTCCTGCGCTCCGCGATCGTCGCCGCCGCGCTCGGCGTGGGGCTCGCCGCCGACGGGTACGCGGTCGCCAACGCCGTCCCGATGATCGTCTACACCCTGTTGATCGGCGGCGCCCTCAACGCGGTGTTCGTCCCCGAACTGGTGCGGGCCGCGAAGGAACACGCCGACGGGGGCGCGGCCTGGACGGACCGGCTGCTCACCGTGTGCGTGCTCGCGCTGCTCGCCCTCACCGGGGCCGCGGTGTGGGCGGCACCCGTGATCGTGGAGGCGTACACCGGGTACGACGGGGAACAGGCCGCCCTCACCGTCGCGTTCGCCCGCTACTGCCTGCCGCAGATCTTCTTCCTCGGGGTGTTCACCCTGCTGGGTCAGGTGCTCAACGCGCGCGGCCGGTTCGGCGCGATGATGTGGACCCCGGTCCTCAACAACGTCGTCGTCATCTCCGTGTTCGGCCTGTACCTCGCGGTCGGCGACGGCGGTGACCTCACCGGTGCGGAGACCGCGCTGCTCGGCTGGGGCACCACCGCCGGGATCGCCCTCCAGGCGGTGGCCCTGGTGCCCGCGCTGCGCACCGCCCGGTTCCGCTGGCGGCCCCGTTTCGACTGGCGCGGCAGCGGACTCGCCCGGCCGCTGCGCTCCGCGGGCTGGCTGGTGCTGCTCGTCCTCACCAACCAGGCCGCGTACTGGGTGGTGACCCGGCTCGCCACCACCGCCGGTGAGCGGGCCGCGGCCCTCGGCACCGACGGGGGCGTCGGGTTCAGCGCCTACAACAACGCCTACCTGTTGTGGGCGGTGCCGCACGGCATCGTGACGGTGTCGCTGGTCACCGCCCTGGTGCCGCGGATGAGCCGGGCCGCGGCCGACGACGACCTCGCGGCCGTGCGACGCGACGTGTCCGGGGCGCTGCGCACCTCCGCCGCGGCGATCGTGCCCGCGGCCTGTGCGCTGTTCGCCCTCGCGGGGCCCGCCATGGCGGTGGTCTTCCAGTACGGGCGCACCGACGCCGACGACACCGCCGCCATGGCGCTCACCCTGATGGCGTTCGCCCCGGGACTCATCGCGTTCTCCGGGCAGTACGTGGTGGCCCGCGCCTTCTACGCCCTGTCGGACACCCGCACCCCGTTCTTCCTCAACCTGGTGATCGCGGGGCTGAACGCGGGCCTGGCCGTCACCGCGTACCTGGTGCTGCCGGCGCGGTACGCGGTGACCGGCATGGCGGGCGGCTACTCGGTCGCCCTGCTCCTCGGCTGGGCCCTCACCGCGTACGTCCTGCACCGCAGGCTCACGCCCCGCCGCACCGCCCCGGTCGCCGGCCACCGCCGCGGCGGCCGGCCCGCGGGCAGCCGCCGGCGGGCCCGCCGGTCGCCGACCCGCCCGCTGTGGCGCTCCACCACCCTGGGGGAGCACGGTCGGCTGCTGGCGGCGGCGGTGCCCGCCACCGCCCTCGCCCACTACACCACCGTGGGTCTCGCCCCGCTGGGCCACCTGATCGCCGCGATCGGGGGCGGTGCCGTCATCGCCGTCGTCTTCGCGGTGCTCGCCCGACCCTTGCGCCTGACCGAACTCGACCGGCTGACCAGCGGCGTCACCCGACGCCTGCTGCGGCGCTGATCCCGACCCCTGGAATAATCCGCTCATGCCACGTGTGCTCCTCATAGAAGACGACCTCTCCGTCCGGGAAGGGGTCGCACTCGGTCTGCGCCGCCGGGGACACGAGGTGCGTACGGCCGCCACCGGGGAGGACGGGCTGGCCGCCGTCGACGATTTCCACCCCGACCTCCTGCTGTTGGACCTGATGCTGCCCGGCGTCAACGGCGTCGAGGTGTGCCGCCGGGTCCGGGAGCGCAGCCAACTCCCGATCATCATGCTCACCGCCCGCGGCGACGACTTCGACATCGTCATCGGGCTGGAGGCGGGCGCCGACGACTACATCGTCAAACCCGCCCGCACCGAGGTCATCGAGGCCCGCATCCGCGCCGTGCTGCGCCGGCTGGACACCCCCGGCTCCGGGCGATCCGCCGTCGAGACGCACGGGGAACTCGTACTGGACCGGGCCGGGCTCGCCGTCTCCAAAGCGGGGCGCGCCCTCGCCCTCGCCCCCTCCGAACTGCGGTTGCTGCTGCATCTGAGCGCGGCTCCCGAGCAGGTCTTCAGCCGTCAGCAGCTCCTCGAACACGTCTGGGAGCACAGCTACCACGGTGACGCCCGGCTGGTCGACGCCTGTGTGCGGCGGCTGCGCAACAAGATCGAGGACGTCCCCGGCAGCCCCCGCTACATCCAGACCCTGCGCGGCTTCGGCTACCGCTTCGGCCCCCTGTGATCGGCCGCCCCCGCCGGTCCCGGCACGCTGCGGACGCGACGGCACGGGACGCGACCGGGCCCGCCCGGCGGCGCCGGCGGGCGCCGTTCGGGCTGCGGACCCGGCTCGTGCTGGCGTTCCTGCTGGTCGCCGCCGTCAGCGCCGGTACCACCGCGACCCTCACCTATCGGGAGGCCCGCAACTCGGTCCTCAGTTCCGTGCAGGACACCGCGGTGGCGTCCTTCCGCGAACAGGTCTCGGGGATGTGGGTGCAACCGCCGCTGACCCGCCGCAGCATCCAGGACGAACTGCTCAAGATCGCCCGCAAGGGCAAGCCCCGCACCTGGGTCGTCTTCGCCGAGTACGGGAGTCTGCGGGTGTCCTCGGGCACCAGCCCGACGTCCACGGTCATCACCCCGCAACTGCGCCGCGCCGCCACCTCGCCCGACCACCCGCACGGCAGCTTCCAACGGGTGCTGAAGAACGGCGAGCCCTACCTCACGATCGGTGTGCCGGCCGTCTTCCGGGCCGGCACCGACGGGGTGCTGCCCACCCGCCTGGTGCTCTACGCGGTGTTGCCGATGCGCGAGGAACAGGCCCAGACCGAGGCTCTGGTCGCCGCCGCCCGGGCCGGGGCCATGCCGGGCCTCGCCATCGCCCTGGTGCCCGCCCTGCTCGCGGCCCGCAGCGTGCTCCGCCCGGTGCGCGAGCTGCGCCGGGCCGCCCGCAGCATGGGCAGCGGGCGGCTCGACACCCGCATCCCGGTCCGGGGCAACGATGAACTCGCCGACCTCGCCCACACCTACAACGAGTCCGCGGGCAAGCTGGAACAGTCGGTCACCGAACTCCGACGCGCCGAGGAACGCGCCCGGCGCTTCGCCTCCGACGTCTCCCACGAACTGCGCACCCCGTTGGCCGGGATGCTCGCCGTCACCGAGGTCCTGGACGAGGACGCCGAACGGTTGCCGCCCGACACCGCCCAGGCGGTCCGGCTGATCAGCGCCGAGACGGGGAAGCTGGCCGTGCTCGTCGAGGACCTGATGGAGATCTCCCGCTTCGACGCCCGCGCCGCCGAACTCCACACCGACGAGGTCGACGTGGCAGAAACGATTCACCGCACCCTGCGCAGTCGGCACTGGACCGGTGGGCACCCCGAAGGGGTCCGCACCGACCTGCCCGACGGCATCCGGGCCCGACTCGACCCGCGCCGTTTCGACGTCGTCGTCGCCAACCTCGTCGGCAACGCGCTGCGCCACGGCGCCGCCCCCGTCACCGTCCGGCTCCGCCGGGGCACGACGCCCCACGGCACGCCGACCTTCGTCACCGAGGTCATCGACAGCGGCCCCGGCATCCGGCCCGAGGTGCTGCCGCACATCTTCGACCGTTTCTACAAGGCGGACGCCGCCCGGGTGCGCTCCGCGGGCAGCGGGCTCGGCCTCGCCATCACCCAGGAGAACGTCCACTTGCACGGCGGCGCCGTCCGCGCCGCCAACCTCCCCGGCGGCGGCCTCGGCGTCGACGGCGCGGGCGCCGTGTTCACCGTGGAGATACCGCTGTACGGGCCGGAGGGCGCGCAGTGAACACGAACGGCACCCGAAGCGTCGGGCGACCCGTGCGCCGCCGGACCGTGCGCGGCCTGGCCCTGGCTGCGGCGCTCGCCCTCACCGGCTGCGGGGTGCAGGCCACCGACGTCATCGAAGCCGGCGGCCCCGCGACGGTCCTCGTCATTCCCGGCGAGGGCAACTGGATGCTGCTGTTCTTCGAGACCCCGGACGGCGAGCTGATCCCGGTGCCCCGCCCCCTCACCAACGGCACCTGGGGCGGCGCCACCCCGGTGACCCTCGGCCGGGCGCTCAAGACGCTCCTCGACGGCCCCACGAAGGAGGAACGCGCCGCCGGACTGCGCACCGGACTGCCGAAGTCGTCCGTCGTGGGCAGCAAGCTGGGCATCGGCACGAACGCGGCGGGGAACGCCACGGCGGTGTTCCTGCCGCTGCGGCTCGCCGACCTCGACGACCGGGCCGTCGAACAGGTCGTCTGCACCGTCGCCTACGCGGGGAGCCCGAGCGGTACGCGCCCGGTGGCCCTGCACGGAACGGACGTCGACATGGAGGCCACCACCTGCCGAGTCGACGTCAACCGCGACGACGTCCCCCGGCCGGCGGCCTCGACGCCGTCCCAGCGCACCTGGCCGCGTCTGCCGGCCGAGCCGACCGAGCCGACCGAGCTGACCGAGCCGACCGAGCCGATCGAGCCGGCGTCGGAACGGTTCTCCGGCGAACCGCCGCCGACCAGCGGGACACTGCCGCCCGCCGTCCCCTGAGCCCCGTCACAGCAGGGCGCGGGTGCCCTCCAGCAGCCGTACGACCGAGGCGTCCGCGACCTTCGCCACCTCGTCGTAGCCGAACCAGCGCAGGTCCAGGGACTCGTCGCTGAGCGTTTCCACCGCCCCCGCGGGGGCCAGCGCGGCGTACTGCACGTCGAGGTGCCAGGCGCACGGCGTCAGATGCCGGTCGAGCCGGACCGGTCCGCCGCGCAGCAGGCGCAGCGAGGCGATCCCGGACTCCTCGGTGGCCTCGCGCAGCGCCGCACCCGCGAGGGTGCGGTCACCGGATTCGCAGTGACCGCCCATCTGGAGCCACTTGTGGATCTTGCCGTGGAGGGTCAGCAGGACCCGTTCGCGCTCCGGGTCGACGACCAGGGCACTGGCCGTGACGTGACCGTCCCCGCAGGACCTCCACACCCCGTCCGGGTGGGCGGCCAGGTGCGCGAGGTACAGCTCCCGCAGTTCGTCCTGGTCGCCGTACCCGCGCAGGACCTCGACCGTGTCGTCGTACAGGCTCACTTGCTGTCGTCGCCGTCCTCGCCGTCGGTGCTGTCCTTGCCGTTGCCGTCGTCGGGGCCGGTGGCGCCGGGGTCGGCCTTCTTCGCCGGGCCGTCGGTGCCGGTGGGGCCGGTGGCGCCCGCCGCCTCGCCGAGGAGCTTGTCCAACTCGGAGAAGTCGAGCTGCTCGCGGTGGACGAAGCCGTCGGGGTCGTCCAGGTCGGAGGCCGTGGGCAGCATGTCCGGGTGGGCCCAGAGGCCGTCGCGCCCGTCCACCCCGCGCGCGTCGGTGAGCGAGGCCCACAGCCGGGAGGCGTCCCGCAGTCGGCGCGGACGGAGCTCCAGACCGATCAGGGTGGCGAAGGTCTGTTCGGCCGGGCCGCCGGAGGCGCGGCGTCGACGCAGCGTCTCGCGCAGGGCGTCCGCCGACGACAGCCGGGGCTTCGCCGCCTCGTGCACCACCGCGTCCACCCAGCCCTCGACCAGGGCGAGGGCGGTCTCCAGCCGGGCCAGGGCGGCCTTCTGCGCCGGCGTGTCCTCCGGCTGGAACATGCCCTGCTGGAGGGCGTCCTGCATCTGCTCCGGGTTCGACGGGTCGAGCTGGCCGACCATGTCCTCCAGCTTCGAGGTGTCGACCTGGATGCCGCGCGCGTACCCCTCGACCGCGCCGAACAGGTGCGCCCGCAGCCACGGCACATGGGCGAACAACCGCTGGTGGGCGGCCTCGCGCAGGGCCAGGTAGAGCCGCACCTCGCCCTCGGGGACGCTGAGGTCCTTGCCGAAGGCGGCGACGTTCAACGGGAGCAGTGCGGACTTCCCGGTCGGGCCCAGGGGCAACCCGATGTCGGAGGAGCCGACGACCTCACCCGCGAGGACGCCGACGGCCTGGCCCATCTGCGTGCCGAACATGGCGCCGCCCATCGAGCGCATCACGCCGATCAGCGGGCCCGCCATGGCCTGCATCTCGTCCGGCAGCACCTGACCCATGGCCGCGCCGACCCGCTCGGCGACCGGGTCGACCAGTTCCCGCCAGACCGGGAGGGTGGCCTCCACCCACTCGGCGCGGCTCCACGCCACGGCCGAGCCCGAACCCGAGGGCAGCGAGGTGACGCCGTCCAGCCAGAGATCGGCCAGCCGTACCGTTTCCTCGACCCAGGCGTGGTCCGCCGGACTCACGCTGGCGTCCTTGGTGCCGTCGGGCGTGCCCTGGGAGACCGTCTGGCGGGCGATCTGCTTGGCCATGTCCCAGTTCACCGGGCCGCCCTCGTACGAGAGCATCTGGCCGAGCTGCTGGAACGCGGCGCCCAGGTCGTTGGGGTTCATCGAACCGAACATTGCGGCGAACGGGTTGTCCCCGCCCTGACCGCCCATGCCGGGCAGCCCGAAACCGAACGGATTGGCAGGTCCCTGACCACCACCGCTCTGGTCCTTCTGCTTGCCCTCGTCGCCGTTGTCCGGCTCCTCCGGCGGAAGGCCGAATCCGAATGGGGTGTCACTCACGGGATTCCTCGGCTCGTCGGGCCGCCGGTGTCTCCCGACGGCGAATGCGCTGCGTCACCACCCAGCGTAGACACCCCGGGCCGATCGAGCCTCGGTGCTCCGCCGACTCCCGGCCTGCGGCAGGATGGGTGCCACCTGGTCCGTACGCGTCACAAGCCGTACGTACTGAAGACAACCGCTGGAGACGCCCGGTGAGTTCCCCAGATCAACAGGTTCGCGCAGCGCGAAACCACTCGGCCGGCCCGCCACCGCGCGGGCCCGTCGTCGCCGTGACCGGCGCGGCGGCCGGGGTGGGCGCGCTGCTCGTGGCGCGGCTCGCCGCGAGCGACGAGGTCAAGCGGGTCGTCGCCATCGACGAACGGCGCGGTGACTGCGAGGACGCACAGTGGCACGTCCTCGACGTGCGCGACCCCGCCATCGCCGAGAAGCTCCGCGGCGCGGACGTCGTCGTCCACCTCGCCCTCGACCTCGACCTGGAGACCGACGCGGCGGCCCGCACCGCCTACAACGTCCGCGGCACCCAGACCGTGCTCACGGCCGCCGCGGCCGTCGGGGTGCGCCGGGTCGTGCTGTGCACCTCCGCCATGGTCTACGGGGCCCTCGCCGACAACGAGCTGCCGCTCGCCGAGGACGCCGAGCTGCGGGCCACCGCCGAGGCGACCGGTGTCGGCGACCTGCTGGAGATCGAACGGCTCGCCCGCCGGGCGCCCAAGGCGCACCCCGGACTGAACGTGACCGTGGTGCGCCCCGCCGTGCTCGTCGGCGGCACCGACACCGCGCTGACCCGCTACTTCGAGTCGCCCCGGCTGCTCGTGGTCGCCGGCTCCCGGCCCGCCTGGCAGTTCTGCCACGTCGACGACCTGTGCGGGGCGCTGGAGTACGCGGTGCTGGAGAAGGTCGAGGGCGAAGTGGCCGTCGGCTGCGAGGGCTGGCTGGAGCAGGAGGAGGTCGAGGAGCTCAGCGGCATCCGCCGCATGGAGCTGCCGTCCGCCGTCGCGCTCGGGGCCGCCGCGCGGCTGCACCGCATCGGGCTCACGCCGTCGCCCGCGGGGGACCTCGCGTACACGATGTACCCGTGGGTGGTCAGCGGGAGTCGGCTGCACGACGCGGGGTGGCGTCCGCGGTGGACCAACGAGGAGGTCCTCGCGGAGCTGCTGGAGGAGGTCTCCGGGCGGCACACGGTGGCCGGGCGGCGGCTGGGGCGCAAGGACGCGACTGCCGCGGGGGCGGCGGGGGCTACGGTGGCGTTGCTCGGTACGGCTGCGCTCGTGCGGCGGGCGCGCAAGGCGCGCCGCCGCATCTGACGGTTCCCGTCGCGGTTCGCGGTCGCTGCGGGTGCGCTGTTCCGTGCGCCCCTGGGGGGTGCCTCTTGACGCGCGCTGTTCCCTGCGGGCATGTCGTGGTTGCCCGCGCAGTTCCCCGCGCCCCTATGGGGCTGCCCCTCTGAGGGGCCCAGCCG
>NZ_JBHXEN010000068.1:0-41062 GCF_042724695.1 Streptomyces sp. NPDC127068
GAAGCGCTGGCTGGTTCGCGGTTGGTGGTGGTGACTCGGGGTGCGGTGTCGGTTGGTGGTGAGGTTGCGGATGTGGCGCAGGCTGCGGTGTGGGGCCTGGTGCGCAGTGCGCAGTCGGAGCATCCGGATCGGTTCGTTCTGGTGGATGTGGAGGGTGACCAGGAGCCGGATTGGGGTGAGTTGCTTGCGGTGGATGAGCCGCAGCTCGCGCTGCGTGATGGGCAGTGGTTGGCTCCTCGGCTGGCCCGTTCGGTTGCGGGGGCTTCCGACGCGGTCGTTGGGCCCTTCGATCCGGAGGGGACGGTGGTGGTCACTGGTGGTACGGGTGGTTTGGGTGCGATCTTCGCCCGTCACCTCGCGGCCTCGCATGGTGTGCGTGACCTTCTGCTGTTGAGCCGTCGTGGTCCCGCGGCTGAGGGTGCCGCGGAGCTGGTTGCGGAGTTGGACGCGTTGGGTTGTGGGGCTCGGGTCGTGGCTTGTGATGTGTCCGACCGTGAGCAGTTGGCTGCGGTGTTGGCCGCGGTGGAGCGTCCGTTGACGGGGGTCGTGCATACGGCGGGTGTGTTGGACGACGGTGTGGTGGAGTCGTTGACTGCCGAGCAGATCGACCGTGTGATGCGTCCCAAGGTCGATGCGGCTTGGCACCTCCACGAGCTGACGGCTGACGCGGACCTGTCCGCGTTCGTGGTGTTCTCGTCGGTGGCGGCGTTGATGGGGAGTCCGGGCCAGGGCAACTACGCTGCGGCGAACGCGGCGTTGGACGCGCTCGCTGCGACCCGCCGTGCCGCGGGACTGCCGGCCACGTCCCTCGCGTGGGGTTTGTGGTCGGACACCGCGGGAATGGGCGCGAGGTTGGGCGAGGCGGAGCTCGCCCGTCTGGAACGGATGGGCATGAGTGCGCTCACCGCCGAAACCGGTCCGGCCCTGTTCGACGAAGCCCTCGAAGCGGATGCCGCCGTGGTGGCTCCGGTCCTGCTGGAGACGGCGGCCCTGAGAGCACAGGCCAAGGCCGGGATGCTTCCGCCGCTGTTGCGCGGGCTGGTCAAGATCCCTGCCCAGGTGGTGGACACCAGTGCTGGCGGTCTGGTCCAGAGGCTTGCCGGTGTGCCGGAGGCAGAACGCGAGCAGATCGTGCTCGAACTCGTACAGACCCAGGTGGCCGCGGTACTCGCTCACTCCTCGGCTTCGTCCATCGAACCGGAGCGGGCGTTCAAGGATCTCGGTTTCGACTCGCTGAGCGCGGTCGAACTGCGGAACCGGCTCACCCAGGCCACCGGCGTGCGCCTGCCCGCCACCCTCGTCTTCGACCACCCGACACCGGCGGCGGTCGCCGATCTGTTGCTGTCGGAGATCGGAGGGGGCGAGCCGGCCGAGCCCCTCATCGACCAAGAGGTGAGGAAGCTGGAGGACATGCTCGTGGCGAGTTCCGCGGACGAGCAACAGCGGGTGGCCAAGCGGCTGCGCACCTTGCTGTCGAGCATCAGCGCCGGGGCGGGCGACGCTGCTCAGAACGACAAGAAGCAGAGCGCCAGGGAGCGGATCGAAGCGGCCACAACCGCAGAAGAGATCTTCCAGATGATCGATGTGGATTTGGGCGAAGCGTGAGTAGGGGCACAGGGATGACGGAGAACATCGATCAGCAGGAGAAGCTCGTCCGCTACCTGAAGAAGGTCGCGGTCGAACTCAACGAGACGAGAGCGCAGCTCGAAGAGGTCGAGGCCCGCGCGACCGAGCCTTTGGCGATCATCGGTATGAGCTGCCGATACCCGGGCGGGGTGACGTCGCCCGAGGACCTGTGGGAGCTGGTGGCATCGGGGCGGGACGCCATCAGCGGACTTCCCACCGACCGTGGCTGGGACCTGGAGCGGCTCTACGACCCCGACCCCGACCAGACCGGCAAGGTGTACGCCCGGGGCGGCGGATTCCTGGCAGGCATCGGGGAGTTCGACGCGGAGTTCTTCGGGATCAGTCCGCGTGAGGCCCTGGCCATGGACCCGCAGCAGCGTCTGCTGCTGGAAGCCTCGTGGGAGGCGTTCGAGCACGCGAGTATCGACCCGACCTCGCTACGCGGCAGCGACACCGGCGTCTACTGCGGTCTCGGTGTCACGGACTACAGCGTGGCCCCTGAAGGCAGCTTGCCTCAGGTAGAGGGGTTCCAGCTCACGGGCGGCTCGGCGAGCGTTTCGTCCGGCCGCATCTCGTACCTGTTCGGGCTGGAAGGCCCGGCGGCCTCGGTGGACACTGCATGTTCCTCCTCGGCTGTGGCCCTGCACTTGGCTGCTCAGGCGCTTCGGTCCGGTGAGTGCTCACTTGCCCTCGCTGGTGGCGTCGCCCTCATGCCCGGCCCGTTCATGTTGCGCGAGTTCAGCCGGCAGCGGGGTCTTTCGACGGACGGGCGGTGCCGTGCGTATGCGGCCTCCGCCGACGGAACGGGGTTCTCGGACGGTCTGGGTCTGGTGGTGCTGGAGCGGCTTTCGGACGCGAAGCGCAACGGGCGTCGCATCCTCGGTCTGATCCGCGGCACGGCGATCAACCAGGATGGCGCGAGCAATGGCCTGACGGCGCCGAACGGTCCCTCGCAGGAGCGGGTGATCCGGCGTGCCCTGGAGAACGCCGGAGGGCTGCGCCTCTCCGAGGTGGACGCGGTTGAGGGCCACGGTACGGGGACGAAGTTGGGTGACCCGATCGAGGCGCAGGCGTTGTTGGCGACGTATGGCGCTGAGCGTGCTGGTGATCCGTTGTGGTTGGGGTCGATCAAGTCGAACATTGGTCATACGTCGGCTGCGGCTGGTGTGGCGGGTGTGATCAAGATGGTGATGGCCATGCGGCATGGTGTGTTGCCGTCGACGTTGCACGTGGATGAGCCGTCGCCGCACGTCGATTGGGCGTCGGGCGAAGTCCAGTTGTTGACGGAGGCGCGGGCGTGGCCGGTGGGGGATCGTCCGCGTCGTGCGGGTGTGTCGTCGTTCGGCGTGAGCGGAACCAACGCCCACATCATCGTGGAGGAAGCGCCGGTTGAGGATGCTGCTGTGGCGGAGGGAACTTCCTCGGGCGGCGTGCGCTTGGCGGCGGTTCCGGTGGTGGTGTCGGGCCGTTCCGATGCGGCGTTGCGTGCCCAAGCGGACCGGTTGCGTTCGTTCGTGACCGAGCGGCCTGAGGTATCTGTTCTGGATGCGGCGTTTTCGTTGGTGGGTACGCGTGCGTTGTTGGAGCGGCGTGCGGTGGTGGTGGCTGGTGGTCGTGATGAGTTGATAGCGGGCTTGGCCAGCATCTCCACGGGCGAAGCCGAAAGCTTCGTGGCGGGGAAGTCGGCGTTCCTGTTTACGGGGCAGGGTTCGCAGCGTGTGGGTATGGGGCTGGGTTTGGCGGGGGAGTTCCCTGCCTTCGACAAGGCGTTGCGGGAAGTCTGTGCGGAACTCGACCCGCGGTTGGGGCGTTCGGTCCGGGAACTCCTTGCCTCCGACGGCGGGGTGTTGGAAGCGACGGAGTTCACGCAGGTGGTGTTGTTCGCGGTCGAGGTCGCGCTGTACCGCCTGGTGGAGTCGCTTGGACTGCGCGCGGACTTCTTGATCGGCCACTCTGTCGGGGAGATCGCTGCTGCGCATGTGGCGGGGGTGCTCTCGTTGCGTGACGCCTCAGAGCTGGTGGTGGCGCGCGGCCGTCTGATGGGTGCATTGCCTGCGGGCGGGGTGATGGTCGCGGTCCAGGCCAGCGAGCCTGAAGTGATCGGATCGTTGGCCGGGTTCGAGGGCCGCCTCGAAGTCGCGGCGGTGAACGGCCCGACTTCCGTGGTCGTCTCCGGTGACGAGGACGCAGCCGAGGAATGGCTCACGCACTGGGAAGACCGCAAGACGACCCGACTGCGGGTGTCCCATGCGTTCCATTCCCCGCGGATGGAACCGATGCTCGACGAGTTCCGGACGGTCGCGGAGCGCTTGGAGTATGCGGCGCCGCAGACCCCGGTCGTCTCGAATGTCACGGGCGCAGTGGTGGAGGCGTTCGACGCCGACTACTGGGTCCGCCACGTACGCGAGGCAGTGCGTTTCGCTGACGGCATCCGCACCCTGTGGGACCTGGACGTGCGCCGCTTCCTGGAACTCGGGCCCGACGCGGTCCTGACCGCGATGGCGCGCCAATGCCTCGACACCGAGACCGAGGACATCGACGCGGTGTTCCTCCCGGCCCTGCGGAGGAAGCAGAACGAGCCGGAAGCGTTCGCCGGGTTCCTCGGCCACGCCTACGCGGCCGGCATCACGGTGGACTGGGACACCTTCTACGCCGACACCGACGCCCAACGCATCGACCTCCCCACCTACGCCTTCCAGCGCGAGAACTACTGGTTGATGCCGTCGGTGGGTGCGGGTGATGTGTCGGCGGCCGGGCTGGATCGGGTGGAGCACCCGGTGTTGGCGGCGGCGGTGCAGGTGGGTGACCGCGACGAGTGGGTGTTCACCGGGCGGTTCTCCGCTGAGTCGCAGCCGTGGGTGCGCGACCACGTGGTGTTGGGCCTGGTCATCGTGCCCGGCACTGCGTGGGTGGAACTGGTGACGGTCGCCGGCCGTCGCGTTGGTGCCCCGGTGCTGGACGAACTCGTGATGGAAGCGCCTCTCCTGTTGGAGGAGGGCGAGGCGGTTCAGCTGCGGGTGACGGTGGGTGCCGTCGAGGACGGCCGACGCGAGGTTGCGGTCTTCGCCCGCCCCGAACCCGGCAGCGGAGATGACACCGGGGTCAGCGGGGACGGTGATCAGGGCAAGGAGATGACCTGCCACGCCCGTGGATGGCTGGCCGCGGAAGACACGACGTCCGTGGCGTCCTGGAACCCGGACGTATGGCCCCCCGCCGGGGGCGAGGTCATGACGGCGGACGAGCTGTACGCGGGCATGGCCGAGCTGGGCTTCGACTACGGCCCCGCCTTCCAGGGCGTGCGTACGGCGTGGAAGGTCGACGGCGACTCGTACGCCGAGGTTGCCCTCCCTGACGACAGCAGCGGAGACGGCTTCGGGGTGCACCCGGCGCTCTTCGACGCCTCCCTGCATTCGGGCTTGCCGCGGGGCGGACCGAGGGACACGGCTGTCCTCCCCTTCTCGTGGTCCGGGGTGCGCATCGGGCGGCAGGGGCTGTCCCGGGTACGCATCCGTATGCGCCAGGTCGACGACACGGCCTTCCGTCTCGACGTCGTCAGCGAACACGGCGAACCGGTGTTGAGCCTGGAGCGGCTGGACCTGCGTTCGGTCGATCCGGCCCAGTTGGAGCGGTTGCGACGCCGTGGACGACAGTCGGTGTACGAGCTCGATTGGGCCCCGATCACCGTGGGCGTGGGCGAGCCCGTCCGGGCTGCGGTGCTGGGGGGAGCCGGCGTCATGGGCGACCGGTTCCCGGACCTGGACGCCTGGGAGCGTAGCCTCGCAGAGGGTGGCTCGGTGCCGCATCTGGTCCTGGCCGGTGTCGATGTGCCGGACGGCGACCCGGCCGGGGCTGCCAGGGCGGCTACCGCCGGGGCCCTGGACCTGGTGCAACGCTGGCTGACCAGTGAGCGGCTGGGCGGCGATGCCCGACTGGTCGTGGTGACCCGGGGAGCGGTGGCCGTGGGGGACGAGGTCCCTGACGTTGCCCAGGCCGCGGTCTGGGGTCTGCTGCGCAGCGCGCAGTCCGAGCACCCGGGCCGGTTCCTCCTGGTCGACCTGGACGGCGAAGAGCCGGACTGGGGCGCGCTGCTCGACGGCGACGAACCGCAGATCGCCGTGCGCGGGGAGCAGGTGTTCGCGCCGCGACTGAGGGCGGTCACCGCACCCGCCGACGACGCATGGCACCTGTCGGCCACGCGCAAGGGTTCGCTTGAGGACGTCGAGATCGTGCCCTCCGGCGCCCGCCGGCCGCTCGCTGCCGACGAGGTCCGCATCACGGTCCGTGCCGCGGGGGTGAACTTCCGCGACGTTCTGATCGCGCTCGGTCTCTACCCCGATGACGTGCCCCTGGGCGCGGAGGCGGCCGGTGTCGTGCTGGAGGTCGGCTCGGCCGTCACGGATGTCACGCCGGGCGACCGGGTCTTCGGAATCGTGATGGAGTCCTTCGGCCCGGTGGCCGTGGCGCACCGGACCCTGGTCGCCCGGATGCCGGACGGCTGGTCGTACGCCCAGGCGGCCTCGGTCCCGGTGGCGTACGCGACTGCCTACTACGGTCTGGTGGACCTGGCCGGGCTGAGCGCGGGGGAACGGGTCCTGGTGCAGGCCGCTGCCGGTGGTGTGGGGACGGCTGCGGTGCAGATCGCGCAGCACCTCGGCGCGGAGGTGTTCGCCACGGCCAGCCCGTCGAAGTGGGACGTGGTGCGGGCCTCGGGCGTTCCCGCCGACCACATCGCCTCCTCGCGGGAACCGGGGTTCCGGGACGCCTTCCTGGAGGTCACGGAGGGCGCCGGGGTGGACGTGGTGTTGAACTCCCTCGCGGGCGAGTTCGTTGACGCCTCGTTGGACCTGCTGCCGCGTGGTGGCCGGTTCGTGGAGATGGGCAAGGCTGACGTCCGGGACGCCGAGGCGATCGCGGCACGGCCCGCGGGCGTGGCGTACCGCGCGTTCGATCTGTGGGAGGCGGGTCCCCAGCGGCTGGGCGAGCTGTTGTCCGAGGTCGTGGCCCTGTTCCAGAAGGGCGTACTCAGGTTCGCACCGATCCGGACCTGGGACGTTCGCCAGGGTCGCGAGGCGTTGCGCTACCTGAGGGAGGGCCTCAACGTCGGCAAGGTGGTGCTGACCGTTCCGGCGCCGCTCGGCCCGGAGGGGACGGTGGTGGTCACTGGTGGTACGGGTGGTTTGGGTGCGGTGTTCGCTCGTCACCTCGCGGCCTCGCATGGTGTGCGTGACCTTCTGCTGCTGAGTCGTCGTGGTCCTGCGGCTGAGGGTGCCGCGGAGCTAGTTGCGGAGTTGGACGCGTTGGGTTGTGGGGCTCGGGTCGTGGCTTGTGATGTGTCCGACCGTGAGCAGTTGGCTGCGGTGTTGGCCGCGGTGGAGCGTCCGTTGACCGGTGTCGTGCACACGGCGGGTGTGTTGGACGACGGTGTGGTGGAGTCGTTGACTACCGAGCAGATCGACCGTGTGATGCGTCCCAAGGTCGACGCGGCTTGGCACCTCCACGAGCTGACGGCTGACGCGGACCTGTCCGCGTTCGTGGTGTTCTCGTCGGTGGCGGCGTTGATGGGGAGTCCGGGCCAGGGCAACTACGCTGCGGCGAACGCCGCACTCGACGCGCTCGCTGCGACCCGCCGTGCCGCGGGACTGCCGGCCACGTCCCTCGCGTGGGGCCTGTGGTCGGACACCGCGGGCATGGCGGCGCAACTGGACGAGGCGGACCTCGCCCGTCTGGAGCGCATGGGCATGACCGCGCTCACCCCCGAGACCGGGCCCGCCCTGTTCGACCGGTCGCTGGACCTGGACGCGGCCGTGGTGGCTCCGGTCCTGCTGGAGACGGCGGCACTGCGTGCGCAGGCCAGGGCGGGGATGCTTCCGCCGTTGCTGCGCGGACTGGTCAAGATGCCCGCCCGCGCGGGCGAGGCGAACGCGGCGGTCCTGCTCCAGCGGCTGGCCGGTGAGTCGGAAGCGGACCGGGAACGGATCGTGCTCGAACTGGTCCAGTCCCAGGTGGCGTCCGTCCTCGGACACTCCTCGGCGGTGTCCGTGGACCCCGAGCGGGCGTTCAAGGACCTCGGTTTCGACTCGCTGAGCGCGGTCGAACTGCGGAACCGGCTCACCCGGGCCACCGGCGTGCGTCTGCCCGCCACCGTCGTGTTCGACCATCCGTCCCCGGCGGCCGTGGCCCGGCACCTGCTCGTGGAGATCGCTCCCGATGCCGCAGGCAAGCCCCGGTCGGAGGAGGACGAGATCCGTGCCCTCCTCGCGTCGATCCCCATCGACCGGCTGCGCAAGGCCGGCCTCCTCGGCACCCTGCGCGAACTGGCCGACAGCGATCTGGCGGAGGCGCCCGACGAGGACGGGGACACCGCTTCGTTCGACGACATGGACGCGGAAGCCCTGATCCGGATGGCCCAAGAGGACCTCGCATGACCTCGGCTGAGGAAGTCGTCGCCGCAACGAGCTTGGAGAAGAAGGAATAGACATGGCCACCGACCAGAACCAGCTCGTCGAGGCGCTCCGGAAGTCCCTCAAGGAGACCGACCGGCTCCGTCAGCTGAACAAGCGGCTCCTTGCCCAGGCCGGTGAGCCGCTGGCCATCGTCGGCATGAGCTGCCGCTACCCCGGGGGCGTCACCTCCCCCGACGAGTTGTGGGAGCTGGTGGCGTCGGGGCGTGACGCGATCACCGGGCTCCCCGCCGACCGTGACTGGGACCTGGAGCGGCTCTACGACCCGAGCCTGAGCCGGCCCGGCGCCCTGTCCACCAGCGGAGGCGGTTTCCTCGACCGAATAGCCGAGTTCGATGCCGAGTTCTTCGGGATCAGTCCGCGTGAGGCCCTGGCCATGGACCCGCAGCAGCGTCTGCTGCTGGAAGCCTCGTGGGAGGCGTTCGAGCACGCGGGAATCGATCCGACCTCGCTGCGCGGCAGTGACACGGGTGTCTTCTGCGGCGTGGGCACCAGCGACTACTGCTCGGTGCCCGCGGGCAGCCTGCCGCACATCGAGGGCTTCCAACTGACCGGTGGCGCGGCCAGCGTGTCCTCCGGCCGGATCTCCTACGTGTTCGGTCTGGAGGGGCCCGCGGTATCCGTCGACACCGCCTGTTCCTCCTCCGCGGTCGCCCTGCACATGGCCGCCCAGGCCCTGCGCGCCGGGGAGTGCTCCATGGCCCTCGTCGGCGGTGTGACCGTCATGTCCGGCCCGTTCCTGCTGTCCGAGTTCAGCCGTCAGCAGGCGGTGTCGCCGGACGGGCGGTGCCGTGCGTACGCGGCGTCCGCCGACGGAACGGGGTTCTCGGACGGTCTGGGTCTGGTGGTGCTGGAGCGGCTTTCGGACGCGAAGCGCAACGGCCGTCGCATCCTCGGTCTGATCCGCGGCACGGCGATCAACCAGGACGGCGCCAGCAACGGCCTCACCGCGCCGAACGGTCCCTCGCAGGAGCGGGTCATCCGCCAGGCCTTGAACAGCGCGGGCCTGTCCCCGTCCGACGTGGACGCGGTCGAGGGCCACGGCACCGGCACCGTCCTCGGCGACCCGATCGAAGCCCAGGCCCTGCTGGCGACGTACGGCCGCGAGCGTGCCGGTGACCCGGTGTGGCTGGGGTCGATCAAGTCGAACATCGGCCACACCTCGCTGGCCGCGGGCGTGGCCGGGGTGATCAAGATGGTGATGGCGATGCGGCACGAGGTGCTGCCGCAGACCCTGCACGTCGACGAGCCGTCCCCGCACATCGACTGGGAGTCAGGCGGCGTCGAGTTGCTGACCGAGTCGCGGCCCTGGCCGGTGGGGGACAGGCCCCGTCGCGCCGCGGTGTCGTCGTTCGGGGTGAGCGGCACCAACGCGCACATCATTCTGGAAGAGGCCCCCGCCGAGGAGCCCGTCGCCGGCCACCCTGCGGAGCCGCGCCCGGTGCGGGTCGTTCCCGTGACGGTGTCCGGCCGGACCGCGACCGCGATGCGCGCCCAAGCCGAGCGCATCCGCGCGCACGCACTGGCCCGGCCCGAACTGTCCTTGGCGGACCTCGGTCTTTCGGCGGCGACCACCCGGGCCCACCTGGAGCACCGTGGTGTCGTGGCCGCCGCTGATCGTGCCCAACTGCTCTCCGCCCTGACTGCCTTGTCCGTCGGAGAGCCGTCGCCCCTCGTCGTCGAGGGCCGCGCCGCACCCGGGGCAAAGCCGGTGTTCGTGTTCCCGGGTCAGGGTGCGCAGTGGGTGGGTATGGCGGTGGGGTTGTTGGATGGGTCTGCGGTGTTTGCTGCTGAGGTGGCGGCGTGTGGGGAGGCGTTGTCGGAGTTTGTGGAGTGGCGGCTTGAGGATGTGTTGCGGGGTGTTGAGGGTGCTCCGTCGTTGGAGCGGGTGGATGTGGTGCAGCCCGCGTTGTTCGCGGTGATGGTGGGTTTGGCGGCGGTGTGGCGTTCGTATGGTGTGGAGCCGTCCGCGGTGGTCGGACACTCGCAGGGGGAGATCGCTGCGGCGTACGTGGCGGGTGGGTTGTCGTTGCGGGATGCCGCGCGGATCGTGGCGGTGCGGAGCCTGTTGGTGCGTGACCGGTTGGCTGGTCTCGGCGGGATGATGTCCGTTGCGGTGGGGGCGGAGCGGGCTGAGGAACTGATCGCTCCGTATGCCGGTCGGGTGTCGGTGGCGACGGTGAACGGCCCTTCGTCGGTCGTGGTGGCGGGGGAGCCGGAGGCCCTGGACGAGCTGCTGGCCACGTGTGAGCGGGAAGATGTCCGGGCTCGGCGGGTGAAGGTGGATTACGCGTCGCATTCGGTGCAGGTGGAGGTGGTTGAGGGGGAGTTGCGGGAGGCGCTTGCGTCGGTGGTGCCGTTGAAGGGGCGGGTTCCGTTCTATTCGACGGTGTCGGGTGGGTTTCTGGACACCACGACGATGGATGCCGGGTATTGGTACCGGAATCTGCGGAACCCGGTCGGTTTCGAGCCGGCGGTCCGTGCGCTCGTCGACAAGGGCACGGGTTGCTTCCTGGAGATGTCCCCCCACCCCGTGCTCACCATGGCGGTGGAGCAGACCGTTGCCGACCACGGCCAGGTCAACCGGGCCGCGGTGGTGGGCTCCCTGCGCCGCGACGAGGGCGGCCTGGAACGATTCCTCCTCTCGCTCGGCCAGGCACATGCCGCCGGGGTGAAGGTCGACTGGGCCGCCCACTTCGCCGACTCCGGCGCCCGGCGGGTCGCCCTGCCGACCTACGCCTTCCAACACAAGCGCTACTGGCTGGACTCCACCGGATTCGCCGATGCCTCCGCGGTCGGCCTCGGCCGCGTCGAGCACCCCGTGCTGGCGGCGGCCGTGCAGGTCGGTGACCGCGACGAGTGGGTCTTCACCGGCCGCGTTTCCCACCAGGGACAGCCGTGGACCCGTGACCACGCCCTGTTCGGCACGGTCACCCTCCCGGGTGCCGCGCTGGTGGAGTTGGTCCTGTCCGCGGCCCGGCACGTCGACTGCGAACTGCTGGAGGAGTTGGACCTCGACGCGCCGGTGGTCCTCACGGACGACGCCGTACGGGTGCAGGTCACGGTCGGGGCGGCCGACGCCGCCGGCCGCCGTGAGGTGGCGGTCTACTCACGCCCGGACACGGGCGAGGAACAGCCCACCGGGACCGTCCGCCACGCCCGGGGCCGGATCGCCCCCGAGGCGGCGCCGCTGTCGAACCGAACCGGCCAGTGGCCGCCCGCCGGGGCCGAGCCGCTGTCAGTGGAGGGGCTGTACACCACGCTGGCCGAACAGGGGCTCGACTGCGGTCAGTTGCTCCAGTGCGTGCAGTCGGCGTGGACTCGGGAAGGCGAGGTGTACGCCGACCTCGCGCTGCCCGACGGAACCGATGCCGGCGGGTTCGCGCTCCACCCCGCCCTGCTGGAGTCCTCGCTCCACACGGCCCCCCGGTCCGCGGCGGACGGCGCCCCGTCCGCGGTGTCCTGGTCGGGCGTGCGGGTCGCGGGCGAGAAGGTGTCCCAGGCGCGGGTGCGGATCGTCGCGGTCGGTGACGACGCACTGCGCCTCGACGTCTTCGACGCCGAGGACGCGCCCGTCGCTCACGTCGACCGGATCGTCGTACGGGCTGCCGACCCGGCCAGGCTCGGGCAACTGCGGCGCGGACAGCACCCGTTGTTCCGTTTGGACTGGGCCCCCGTGTCGGTCGGTACGGCCGCACCGGTGCGGACGGCCGCGCTGGGCGGGATCGCGGGAGTGGCCGACGTGCACCCCGAACTGGCCTCGCTGCTCACCGCCGTCGCCGAGGGAGCGCCCGTCCCGCAGACGGTTCTCGCCGCGATCGACACCTCCGAGGAGCAGACGCCCGAGGCGGTGCGCGACGCCGCCGAACGGACCGTGGCGCTGCTGCGGCAGTGGCTCGCCGCCGACGGCCTGGACGAGGCCGTACTCGTCGTCCTCACCGAAGGCGCGGTGACGATCGGGGACGAGGCGCCCTGTGCCGCGCAGGCCGCGGTGTGGGGCGTGGTGCGCGCCGCGCAGTCCGAGCACCCCGGCCGCTTCCTCGTCGTGGACGCGAACGGGGTGGCCGACGGGGCCAGGGAGTGGGGCGCGCTGCTCGCGCTCGACGAGCCCCAGCTCGTCGTGCGCGACGGCAAGGTACTGGCTCCGCGATTGGCCAGGGTTCCCGGCGGACCGGCGGGCCGACCGGAGCCCGTGGACCCCGACGGGACCGTGCTGGTCACCGGCGGTCTGGGCGCCCTGTTCGCCGAACGTCTGGTCACCCACCACGGCGCCCGTCACCTGGTGCTGGCCACTGCCCCGGAGCAGGTGGACACGGTCTCCGCCGATCTGGAGTCCCTGGACGCGCAGGTGCGGGTCGTGCCCTGTGACGTCACCGACCGCAAGCAGCTCGCCGCTCTGGTCGCGTCCTTGGAACTCCCCCTGACCGCGGTCGTGCATGCCGCGGGGGTGCCCGACGCGGGGCTGATCGACAGCCTGTCCGACGAGCGGTGGGGGACGGTGCTGCGCGCCACGGTCGACACGGCCTGGCACCTGCACGAGCTGACGGCGGACGCGGACCTCTCCGCGTTCGTCCTCTTCTCCTCCTTCGCGGGTCTGGTCGGCATCCCCGGTCAGGCCGCTGCCTCCGCGGCGGACGCCGCGTTGGCCGCGCTGGCGGGCGTCCGTCGATCGGCGGGTCTGCCCGGCACCACGCTCGCCTGGGGCTTCTGGGCCGACGGGCCCGGCACCCCCGAACTCGGCACGGCCGACGCCGCTCTCGTCGCCCAGGCCGGAATCCTTCCGCTGCCCACCGAACTCGGACTCGAACTGTTCGACCGCGGTGTCGCCACGGACGAGGCGCTGCTGGCTCCGGTGGAGCTGGACCCGGCCGTCCTGCGGGAACAGGCCCGGGCCGGGCTGCTGCCCGCGGTGCTGCGCGGACTCGTGCGGGTGCCCGTCCGGCGCGCGGCCTCCGGCGGCACCCTGGCGCGCCGCCTGGCGGAGGTGCCGGAGGCCGATCGGGAACGGGTGGTGCTCGAACTGGTGCGGGCGCAGGTCGCCTCGGTGCTCGGCCACACCTCCGCCGACGAGGTGGACGGCGAACGCGCCTTCAAGGAGATCGGCTTCGACTCCGTCAGCGCGGTCGAACTGCGCAACCGGCTCTCCCAGAGCACCGGAGTGCCGTTGCCCGCCACCGTGGTGTTCGACCATCCGACACCGGTGGCCGTGACCCGGTTGCTGCTCTCGCAGGTCGACGGAACGACGAGCGCCGCACCGCCGCCCGCGCAGAAGCGGGTCGGCGCGGTGGACGAACCATTGGCGATCATCGGTATCGGTTGCCGCTACCCCGGGGGCGTCACCTCCGCGGAGGACCTGTGGGACCTCGTGGTCGAGGGCCGGGACGTGATCGGCCCGATGCCCACCGACCGGGGCTGGGACGTGGAACGGCTGTACAGCCCGGACCGCGAGCAGATCGGCACCACGTACGCCCGCGGCGGGGGCTTCCTCGCGGGCATGGGCGACTTCGACGCCGAGTTCTTCGGGATCAGCCCCCGCGAGGCCGTGGCGATGGACCCCCAGCAGCGACTGTTGCTGGAGACCTCCTGGGAGACCCTGGAACACGCCTCGATCGATCCGACGTCCCTGCGCGGCACCGATACCGGCGTCTTCCTCGGCATCACCGGCTCCGACTACGGCATCCTCGTGCCCAGCGAGTACGAGGGCTACCGCGTCCTCGGCACCATGACGAGCGTCGCCTCCGGCCGCATCGCCTACACCCTGGGGCTGGAGGGTCCCGCGGTGTCGATGGAGACGGCCTGCTCCTCCTCCGGGGTGGCGTTGCACCAGGCGGCGCAGGCGCTCCGCAACGGTGAGTGCTCACTCGCGTTGGCGGGCGGGGTGACGTTCATGACGACACCGATCACGATGACCGAGTTCAGCCGGCAGGGAGCGAACTCTCCGGACGGGCGGTGCCGCGCGTACGCGGCGTCCGCCGACGGAACGGGGTTCTCGGACGGTCTGGGTCTGGTGGCGCTGGAGCGGTTGTCCGACGCGCAGCGCAACGGGCGTCGCATCCTGGGGCTGATCCGGAGCACGGCGATCAACCAGGACGGTGCGAGCAACGGCCTGACCGCACCGAACGGTCCGGCCCAGGAGCGGGTCATCCAACAGGCGCTGGCCAACGCCGGACTGTCCCCGTCCGATGTGGACGTGGTCGAGGGCCACGGCACCGGCACCGTCCTCGGTGACCCGATCGAGGCGCACGCCCTGCTGGCGACGTACGGCCGTGAGCGGGCCGGCGGCGACCCGCTGTGGTTGGGGTCGATCAAGTCGAACATCGGCCACACCTCCGGGGCCGCCGGTGTCGCCGGCGTGATCAAGATGGTGATGGCGATGCGGAACGGGGTCCTCCCGAAGACCCTGCACGTCGACGAGCCCTCCCCGCACATCGACTGGCAGTCCGGCGAGGTCGCACTGCTGACGGAGGCCCGGGAGTGGACCAGCCCCGGCCGTCCGCGTCGTGCGGGTGTGTCGTCGTTCGGGGTGAGCGGCACCAACGCCCACATCATCGTGGAGGAGGCGCCCGCCGAGGTGCCTGCCGCGCCCGTCGAGGACGTGACGCCGGCGCCCGTGACGCCGGCGCCCGTGACGCCGGTGCTGCTCTCCGCGCGCGGCGAGGACGCCCTGCGCGCCCAGGCCGAACGTCTGCGGCGGCACCTGCTGGCGGACCCGGACCTGTCGGTGCTCGACCTCGGGCACTCGCAGCTGACCACACGGGCCTCGCTGGACCACCAGGCGGTGCTCGTCGCCGGCGACCGCGACGAACTGGTCGCCGAACTCGCCGGATTCGCCGTCGGTGACGTGACCGAGCAGACCGCTGCCGGCCGCCCCGTGGGCACCGCAAAGCCGGTGTTCGTGTTCCCGGGTCAGGGTGCGCAGTGGGTGGGTATGGCGGTGGGGTTGTTGGATGGGTCTGCGGTGTTTGCTGCTGAAGTAGCGGCGTGTGGGGAGGCGTTGTCGGAGTTCGTGGAGTGGCGGCTTGAGGATGTGTTGCGGGGTGTTGAGGGTGCTCCGTCGTTGGAGCGGGTGGATGTGGTGCAGCCCGCGTTGTTCGCGGTGATGGTCGGCCTGGCGGCGGTGTGGCGTTCGTACGGAGTCGAGCCGTCCGCGGTGGTCGGACACTCGCAGGGGGAGATCGCTGCGGCGTACGTGGCGGGTGGGTTGTCGTTGCGGGATGCCGCGCGGATCATCGCGGTGCGCAGCCGGATCGCCCGCGACCGGCTCATGGGCACCGGGTCCCTGGCCTCGCTCGCCCTGCCGCTGGAGCGGGTCGAGCAACTGATCGCCCCCTACGGGGACGGCGTGTCGGTGGCGGCGGTGAACGGCCCCTCGGCAGTGATCGTCGCGGGTGACGTGGAAGCGGTCGACGCCCTGGTCCAGCACTGTGAACGCGAGGGCGCCCGGGCCAAGCGGGTCCCCAGCACCTTCGCCTCGCACTCACCGCACGTGGAGGTGGCGCGCGCCGAGATGCTGGAAGCGTTCGCCCCGGTCGAGCCGCGGAGCGGGCACGTTCCCCTGTACTCGACGGCACTCGGCGGCTTCGTCGACACCGTGAGCATGGACGCCGACTACTGGTACGCCAACCTCCGCAACCCGGTCGGCTTCGAACCGGCCGTCCGCGCGCTCGTGGACGACGGCGCCGGCTGCTTCCTGGAGATGTCCCCGCACCCGGTGCTGGGCGTCGCGATGGAGGAGACCGTCGCCGCCAGCGGTGCCGCCCGGGTCGCCGTGGTCGGCTCGCTGCGCCGCCAGCAGGGCGGGCTGAAGCGGTTCCTGCTCTCCCTCGCCGAGGCGCACATCGCCGGGGTGAAGATCGATTGGGCGGCCCACTTCGCCGACTCCGGTGCCCGACAGGTGCCGCTGCCGACCTACGCCTTCCAGCGCAAGCGGCACTGGCCGAGCACGCGCCCGACCGCGGGCGACCCGGCGGACTCCGGTCTCGGCCGGGTCGACCACCCGGTGTTGACGGCCGGCATGCAACTCGCCGACCGGGACGAATGGGTGCTCACCGGCCGGCTGTCCCACGAGTCCCAGCCGTGGCTGCGCGATCACGCCGCGTTCGGTCTCCCCGTCGCCCCCCACACGACCCTGGTCGAACTGGCGCTGGCCGCGGGGCGCAACGTCGGGACGCCGCTGCTCGACGACATGATGTTCGAGGCGCCGGTGCTGCTGCCCGACGGCGCGGCGCTCCAGATCCAGACGATCGTGGGCGCCCGTGGAGCGGACGGCCGCCGATCGGTCGCCGTGCACTCACGTCCGGACGGTGACCAGCACGCCGAGTCGACCCGCCACTGCACCGGCTGGTTGGCACCGGACACCGCGCCCGCCACGGCTTGGACCGGCGCATGGCCGCCCGCCGGGGCCGAAGCGGTACCGGTGGACGGGCTGTACGCCACCCTGGTCGACCTCGGCCTGGACTGCGGTCCGGCGCTCCAGGGGGTGCGCGCGGCCTGGCGCTCCGGCACCGAGCTGTACGCCGAACTCGCGCTGCCCGAGGACGTCGGCGCCGCGGGCTTCGGCATCCACCCGGCCCTGTTCGAATCTGCCCTGCACACGGGGCAGTTGTCCTTCACCGAGCAGGGGACGCCGAAGCTTCCGGTCACCTGGACCGGGGTGCGGTTGGCGGCGACCGGTGCCAGCCGGGGCCGTGCGCACGTGAAGCCCGAGGGCGACGCCCTGCGGTTGCACGTCTTCGGTGAGGACGGTGCACTCGTCCTCGGGGTGGACCGCATCGCCTTCCACGAGGTCGACGAGGGCCACCTCGAAGAACTCCGCCGCGGTCAGAGCTCGTTGTACCGCGTGGACTGGACCCCGGTTCCGCTGGGCGCGGCCGCTCCGGTGCGGCTGGCCGCGCTGGACGGGGCCCCGGGGGTGCTGGTGGACCGGTACCCGGACCTGGCGGAGCTCGGCCGGGCCGTCGCCGACGGCACACCCGCCCCGCAGGCCGTGCTCACCCGGCTCGACACCCCCGTCGGGGAATCTCCCGCGGCGGTACGGCGCGCGGTCGACGAGGCGACCGCCCTGGTGCGGCGCTGGCTGGAGCAGGCGCCGTCCGGCGGGGCCGTACTCGTCGTGGTGACGCGCGGCGCGGTCGCCGTCACCGACACGGAGGTGCCCGATGCGGCGCAGGCCGCGGTGTGGGGCGTGCTGCGGGAGGCACAGGCCGCGCACCCGGGCCGGTTCCTCGTCGTGGACGTCGACGGAACCGGCGAGGAGGCCCAGCCGGAGTGGGGCGCGGTGCTCGGCGCCGACGAACCGCAGCTCGCCGTGCGCGCCGGAGGGGTCCTGGTGCCCCGGCTGGCCCTGCTGCCGGCCGGATCAGCACAACGATCGCCGCTGGCGGACACCGACGGCACCGTGCTGATCAGCGGCGGTACGGTCGCGGGCGCCTCGCTGGCCAAGCACCTGGCCGTCCAGCACGGCGTCCGGGAACTGCTGCTGCTCGGCGAACCCGGCGCAGCCGCGGACGCGTTGGTGACGGAACTCGCCGCACTCGGTGCCCGGGCGCGCGTCGAGGCCCCCGCACCCGACGGGCTCGCCACGGTGCTCGAATCCCTGGACCGGCCGCTCAGCGCGGTCATCCACACGGGGGACGGGCCCGGTGTCACCGCGCTGGAACTGCTCTGGCGACTGCACACGCTGACCGAGCACGCCGGGCTCCGCGCCTTCGTGACGTTCTCCTCGTTCGCGTCCCTCGCCGGCGGCGGGGCAACGGACCCGACCGCCGACGCGGCCGGCGCGGCCCTGGTGCGGGCGCGCCGCGCCGCCGGGCTCGCCGGTACCCAACTCGCCTGGGGCGCCTGGGCGGGGATCACTGAGGCCCCCGGCAGTGTCGAACTGTCGATCGAGCACGGGCTCGCGCTGTTCGATCAGGCCCTCGCGGTGGACGCCCCACTGGTGGCGCCGGTGCGACTGGACCTGGCGGTGCTGCGGGCACAGGCCCGCGAGCGGACCCTGCCGGCCCTGCTGCGCGCACTGGTGCGCCTGCCCGCCAAGCGGGTGACGAGCGGTGGGTCGCTGGCCCAGCGCCTGGCCGGCGTCCTGGACGCGGAACGCGAGCAGGTCGTGTTGGAGCTCGTCAACGCACACGTGGCGGCCGTGCTCGGCCACCAGGCCGACGACCGGATCGACACCGAGCGCAAGCTGGCGGAACTCGGCATGGACTCGATGAGCGCGGTCGGGCTCCGCAACCGGCTCGCCCAGGCCACCGGCATGAGCCTGCCCGTCTCGTTCGTCTTCGAGCACCCGACCCCGGCGGAGATCGCCCGCCAACTGCTCAAGCGGGTCGGCTCGGGAGCCGACACCGGGGCGTCCCCGACGGTCGACGAGACGATCACCCCGCGGCTGCGGCACGCCGTCGAGACCGGCACCCTGCCGCAGGCACTGCGGCAACTGGTGGACGAGGCGGCCACCCGTGAGGCCTTCTCCTCGGCCGCCGAACTGCCCGGCACCGAGGCGCTGCTCGCGCGACTGGCCTCCGGGCCCGGCCGGGTGAAGATCGTCTGCGTGCCGTCCTACGTGTACGTGGTCGGTTCCGGTCAGGAGCAGTTCATGCGGCTGGCCCAACGCTTCGAAGGGGTGCGTGACGTGCACGTCTGCGCCCTGCCGGGCTTCGGGAGCGAGGTGGTCCCGGCGTCCCGGGAGGTCGCCCTGGACGTCCTGGGCGATGCCGTCCGCGCGGCCGTCGGCGACGCACCGTTCGTCCTGGTCGGCTACTCCATGGGCGGGGCGGTGGCCCGTTCACTGGCCGAACACCTCGAAGACGCCGGTGCCGCACCGGCCGGGGTCGTCATGATCGACACACTGGCACTCGACGTCGACGGCGGCGGTGACAGCGGCGAAGGACCGGCTGGGGACGGCGGGGACGGGGCGGGCCGTGCGTTCGCCGCGGTGCTGGCGGAGATCCTCACCCAGGAGCGGCACCCGGTCACCGTCGACGACGCCAGTTGGCTGTCCACGGGCGCCTATCTGCGCCTGTTCACCGGAACCCGGCAGCAGTCGGTCTCCGCACGGACCCTGATGATCCGCGCGACCGAACCGCTCGGCGGTGCGGGCCTGCCCCACGGCCCCCGGTGGGAGCACGCCGACGAGCACGTCGAGGTGGCCGCCGACCACTTCGCCCTGGTCGAGACGGCCGCCGCCGCCACCGCGGAGGCCATCGAGGGCTGGATCGGCGAGTGACGAGCGGCGACGGCGGGCCAGAGCACGTGACCCAAGCGGCAACGAGATAAGGAAGCAAGGACTATGGACCACTCCGGCAACACTCACGACGCGGCGGTCGCGTCCGGCGGCAAGTGCCCGATCGACCACTCCGCGCCCGCTCCGCAGACGGTCGTGCCCTCCACGGCGCTGCCCGTGGTGGAGATGCCGCGGATGCGGCAGCTGCTGAGCATCTGGGCTCGCCCCGAGCCCTTCCTGAAGAGCTGCCGCGCCAAGTACGGCAGCCGGTTCCGCGTGACGATCATCCCCGGCATCCGCATCCATGTGATCTCCGCGCCGGAGGACGTCAAACAGATGTTCTTCGCGCCCCGGGACGTGCTGCACACCGGCTCCAGCAACGGCCCGATCGAGAAGTGGACCGGGCAGAACGGCCTCGCCTGGCTGGACGAGGACGCGCACACCACGCGCCGACGCAGCGTCATGCCCAGCTTCCGCGGCGACGCCCTGAAGCGCGTGGAGCAGGCCGTCACCCAACTGGCCAAGGAGACGGTCGCGTCCTGGCCGCGCAACCAGGTCGTCTCGGTCCACCCCCACGCGCACCGCTACACCACCAAGGTCATCCTCGAAGTCCTCTTCGGTGAGCACCGCCCGTCCTGCGAGGACGAGATGTTCGAGGAGGTGATGAAGATGCTGGACTTCAACTCCCGGCCCGCGTCGATGAAGATGTTCCACCGGATGCCGCCCTGGCGGGTGAAGCTGCTGCGCCTGATCCGACCCAACGGCGTCAACGAGTTCCTGACCCGCCGCGAACGGGTCTACCGCACGCTCGACACGGCCATCGAGGAGCGTGCCCGGTCCGGCGCGCCCGGCGACGACCTGCTGGGCGTCATGCTGGGCATCACCAACGCGGACGGCTCCAAGCCCAGCCGCCTAGAGATGCGCGACGAGATCATGACCCAGTTCCTCGCCGGTACGGAGACCACCGCATCGGCCATCTGCTGGGCGCTGGAGTTCCTGACCCGGCACCCCCACGTCGTCGAGCGGCTGCGCGCGGAGATCGAGGAGGGCAGCAGCGACGAGTACCTGACGGCCGTGGTGAACGAGGTGCTGCGGCTCGGCCCGCCGATCCAGCAGATCGTCCCCCGCGAGGTGGTCAAGCCGATCGAGATAGGCGGCGTGCGCTACGAGTCCGGTGACCGGCTGTGGGCCAGCGCCTACCTGCTCAACCGGGACGAGCACAACTACCCGGAGCCCGATGAGTTCCGGCCGGAGCGCTTCCTCGGCGTCAAGCCGGCCTCGCACACCTGGATCCCGTTCGGTGGCGGCCACACCCGCTGCCTCGGTGACCGGATCGCCTTCGTGGAGCTGAAGGCCACCCTGACCGAGATCCTGACCACCTGTGACGTGGAACGTGCCGACGCCGCCGCGCAGCTCGCGCACAGCCGCACCGTCGTCAACATCCCGAAGGGCGGCGCCCGCATGGTGTTCCGCCCCCGCAAGGTGACGGCGGTGTCGGCCGCGGGCTGAGCCCCGACCGCTGCCCGTGGGGGCGCCAACTGCACGGACGCCGAGGCGCGTTCGCGGCGGCTCGGCGCCCCCCGGTAGGTTGGCTCCGCCGTGCGCGGCCGGTTTCGGCCCGGCGGCGTCATCAGACGGTCCCCGCACACGGGGAGTGGCGGGAGCGGCCCTCCGACCGTCAGGGGCGAGGCCCCCGGAACCCGGGGGCGCCCGGGTGGGACACGGGCCGCCCCCGCGACACGCCGTACCCGGCGGGCTCGCCGCGCGGGTGCGCGTCCGTTCCACCCGAGATGGAGGGTTTGCATGAGGATCCCGAACTCCGCTTTCACCGAACGGCCCTGGAGGTTCCACGAGTTCGTCAAGGACTTCGCGATCGAAGACGTCTGGGACCTGGACACCCCGGGCGGACCCGACGGGCTGGCCCACCTGGTGAACCAGTTCGACAGCGACGGATCCGACTTCAAGCCGTCGCCGATGTACAAGCTGCTGTTCGCGATCCGGTGGCGGCTCGGCGCCGTCCTGAAGTGGGACGGGGACGAACACGGCGTCGGTCCGCGCAACCCCTCGCTGCGGGACCGTCTGCCGGCGGACCTGCTCGACGCTCCGCGCGGCCCGGACATGAAGGTGGTGCCGCTGAAGTCGGTCTACCAGACCTCCGACGAATGGGTGACCGAGGTCGTCAACAAGACCGTGCACGCGGCGATGCACATCGGTTGGGTGGACGACGGAGACGGCCGGTACCACGCGCAGATGACCGTGCTGGTCAAGACGAAGGGCCGACTGGGGAAGATCTACATGCCCCTCATCCTGCCCTTCCGGCGGGTCTTCGTGACGCCGTCGCTGGTCAAGGCGATCGGTCGTTCCTGGCACGCGCGATCGGCCGGTTGAGGGCGTACGCCCCGGTGGCCACGCCGCCAGACGGCGCGGCCACGCACGGCCCCCGCACCTCACCCCGCCGGTCCCGCGCACGGCGCCCCCGGCGGACGGGCGGCGCGCCCGTTCCCCCGCCCGCTGCGGAGCCGTCCGCCGCCGACGGAACTCCCGCGCAGCGGGAAACTCGCCGGATTCCTCGCCGCAAAAGTGTATCCACGGGGGCCGTTCGCGGATCGTGGAGCACATAAGGCTTAGAGGGGGCTGGAGCTCTATGGGCAGGTACGAGGGCGGACAAGGGGACACCGGGGTGGATCGCGATGCCGTCGCCGTCATCGGAATGTCGTGTCGGGTTCCGGGCGCCGCGGACGTGCGGGCGCTGTGGCGGCTGCTGAGGGAGGGCGAGCACGCGATAGCGGACGCGCCCGCCGACCGGTGGCCGACGGACATCCCCGAACTGGCGAGCCACCCCCGGGGTGGATTCGTGGACGGCGTCGGTGACTTCGACGCCGAGTTCTTCGGCATCTCACCACGCGAGGCCGCGGTCATGGACCCGCGCCAGCGCATGGTGCTCGAACTGAGCTGGGCGGCCCTGGAAGACGCCTTCCTCCCCCCGGAGAGCCTGCACGGCAGCGCCACCGGGGTGTTCCTGGGCGCCACCGGCGACGACTACGCCTCCCTGGTCCACCGGCACGGCGGAGACGCACTGTCCCACCACTCCATCGCCGGCCTCAGCCGTGGCCTGATCGCCAACCGGGTCTCCCACCAACTGGGCCTGCACGGGCCGAGCCTCACCGTCGACACGGTGCAGTCCTCCTCCCTCGTCGCGGTGCACATGGCCTGCGAGAGCCTGCGGTCGGGCGCCGCGGGACTGGCCCTCGCCGGCGGGGTCCACCTGAACCTGGTGCCGGAGAGCACGATCGCGTTCGCCCGCGCCGGCGCACTGTCGCCGGACTGCCTCAGCCACACCTTCGACGCCCGCGCCAACGGCTTCGTCCGCGGCGAGGGCGCCGGCGTCGTCGTCCTCAAGCGCCTCGCCGACGCGGTCGCCGACGGCGACCGGGTGTACTGCGTGCTCCTGGGCGGCGCCGTCAACCACGACGGCCCCGGTGCCCTCACTGTGCCCAACGCCGAGGCGCAGAGCGCCCTGCTGCGTGCGGCCTGCCGGGACGCGGGAGTGGACCCCGCCCAGGTGGGGTACGTCGAGCTGCACGGCACCGGCACCCGAGCCGGCGACCCGGTCGAGGCGAGCGCCCTGGCCGCCGTCCACGGCGAGGGCCGTGACAGCGGGCAGCCGCTGCTCGTCGGGTCGGTGAAGACCAACATCGGCCACCTCGACGCCGCCGCGGGCGTCCTCGGCCTGATCAAGGTCGGCCTCGCGGTGCAGCACGACCTGCTGCCCGCCAGCCTCCACTACGAGACCCCCAACCCGGACATCCCGCTGGAGCAGTGGAAGCTCCGGGTCAACGCCGCCGCCGGGCCCTGGCCCGAAGGACCCCGACTGGCCGGCGTCAGCTCCTTCGGCATCGGCGGCACCAACTGCCACCTCGTCGTCGCCGCCCCCGAGCGGCTACCCGAGCCGCGCCCGGCGACGCAGACCGCACCCGCCGCAGCCGCCGGACCCGTGCCCGTGACGGTGTCCGCCCGCACGCCCCGGGCGCTGCGGGAACAGGCCAAGCTCCTGCACGACTGGGTGCGCGACGACGCCGATCTGCACCCGCGGGACATCGGCCACTCCACGGCCACCACCCGTTCCCCGCTGAAGAACCGGGGCGTCGTGCTCGCCGCCGACCGGGCGGAACTGCTGGCCGGACTCACCGCATTGGCGCAGGGCACACCGTCCGCCCGGGCCGTCACCGGTACCGCCGCCGAGGGCGGTGGCGTGGTCTGGGTGTTCTCCGGGCAGGGCGCCCACTGGGTCGGCATGGCCCAGGGCCTGTGGGCGGCGAACGACGTGTTCGCCGCCCGCATGGACGAGTGCGAGCAGCTGCTCCGGCAGTACGGCGGCTGGTCACTGCGGGAGGTCCTCGGCGACGAGACCGCACTGAAGCGGATGGACGTCGTCCAGCCCGCCCTGTTCGCCGTCATGGTCTCGCTGGCCGAGGTGTGGCGCTCGGCGGGACTCAAGCCCGACGCGGTCATCGGCCATTCCCAGGGGGAGATCGCCGCCGCGACCGCCGCGGGCATCCTCTCCCTGGCCGACGGGGTGCGACTGATCGTCGCCCGTGCGCGGGTCATCACCGAGAAGCTGTCCGGGCGGGGCCTGATGGCCGTGCTCGACCTGCCCGCCGACCAGATCGACCAGAGCCGGGTGTCCATCGGCGCGGTGAACTCGCCCGGCACCGTGGTGATCTCCGGCGACCCCGACGCCGTGCGCGAGGCCGTCGCCGACTGCCAGGCGAAGGAGATCCGCGCCCGGATCGTCCCCGTCGACTACGCCTCCCACTGCGACCACGTGGAATCCATCCGGGACGAGGTGCTCGCCGGAGTCGCCGGCGCCGCGACCACCGACACCGGAGTGGCGTTCTACTCCACCGTCGTCGCCGGCCGGGTCGACCCGGCCGAGCTGGACGCCGAGTACTGGTACCGCAACCTGCGGGAGCCCGTGCGCTTCGCCGACACCGTCCGTGCCCTGTCCGCTGCCGGGCACGGCACGTTCGTCGAGGTCAGCCCGCACCCGGTGCTCGCCATGCACATCGCCGCGACGGTCGGCTCGGCCGTCGTGCAGCCCACGCTGCGCCGCAACGAGGAGGAGACGCACCGGCTGCTGCTGTCCATGGCGGAACTCCACAGCCGCGGCGTCGACCTGGACTGGCGCCCCTGCTTCACCGGCGCCCGGCGCGTGACGCTGCCGACGTACGCGTTCCAGCGCGAGACCCACTGGATCGACGGACCCGCCGCAGCGGCGCCCACCGTCCGGCCGACGTCCGCCGCCCCGGCCCCCGGGGCCGCCGCGCCCGCCGCCGTCGAGACCTCGGAGCAGGACCTGTGGACGCTGGTGCGGGGTGAGGCCGCGGTCCTCCTCGGGCACGCCGACACCGCACGGATCGGCGCCGACCACACCTTCAAGGAACTCGGCTTCGACTCGGTGACCGCGGTGCAACTGCGCGACCGGCTGAACGCCGCGACCGGACTCCAGACGCCCGCCTCACTCGCCTACGACCACCCGACACCCGCCGCGGTGGTGCGACACCTGCACGAGCAGCTCGCCGGACCCACCGAGGACCGGGGCGCAGCGGACGCCGTCCCCGGCGCCGTCACCGATGACGAGCCGATCGCCGTCGTCGGCATGAGCTGCCGGCTGCCCGGCGGCGTGGTGACCCCGGAGGACCTGTGGCGGCTGGTCGCCGACGGGAACGACGCGATCACCGGCTTCCCCGAGGACCGGGGCTGGCAGCTCGCCACGGACACGGACTTCGTGCCCGCCGGCGGCTTCCTGGAAGGTGCCGCCGAGTTCGACGCGGGATTCTTCCGGATCAGCCCGCGCGAGGCCCTCGCCATGGACCCCCAACAGCGGCTCGCCCTGGAAGCGGTGTGGGAGGCGCTGGAGAACGCCGGCCAGGACCCGACGGCGCTGCGCCGCACCAGCACCGCGGTGTTCATGGGAGCCATGGCCCAGGACTACCTGCCACGCCTCCAGGACGTGTCCGGCAACCTCGCCGGCCACGCACTGACCGGCGGCTCCGGCAGCGTGGTGTCCGGCCGGATCGCCTACGCCCTCGGCCTGGAGGGCCCGGCCGTCACCGTCGACACCGCATGCTCCTCCTCCCTGGTCTCGGTGCACCTGGCCGCCCAGTCGCTGCGCTCCGGAGACTGCTCCCTCGCCCTGGCCGGCGGCGTCACCGTGATGTCCACCCCGGGCATGTTCGTGGAGTTCGCCCGACAGGGCGGACTCGCCGCCGACGGCCGCTGCAAGGCGTTCTCCGACACCGCCGACGGCACCGGCTGGTCCGAGGGCGTCGGCGTGCTGGTACTGGAACGGCTGTCGGACGCGCGACGCAACGGCCACCGCGTGCTGGCCGTGCTGCGGGGCAGCGCGATCAACCAGGACGGCGAGAGCAACGGCCTCACCGCCCCCAACGGCCCCTCCCAGGAACGGGTGATCCGCCAGGCGCTGTCCTCGGCCGGTCTGTCCCCGGCGGAGGTCGACGCGGTGGAGGCCCACGGAACCGGCACCAGCCTCGGCGACCCGATCGAGGCGCAGGCCCTGCTCGCCGTCTACGGCCAGGGCCGCGAGGAGCCCCTGTGGCTGGGCTCGCTGAAGTCCAACATCGGGCACACCCAGGCCGCCGCCGGGGTCGCCGGGGTGATCAAGATGATCATGTCGATGCGGGCCGGGGCACTCCCCAGGACGCTCCATGCCGAGCAGCCCTCCCAGCAGGTCGACTGGTCCTCCGGCACGGTCCGACTGCTGACCGAACAGCGCGACTGGCCGCGGGCGGACCGCCCCCGGCGCGCCGCGGTCTCCTCCTTCGGGATCAGCGGCACCAACGCCCACGTGATCATCGAACAGGGCGATCCCGCACCGGCCGGAGCACCCACCGCATCGACGGCAACCGCGCCGAGCCCGGGCGCCACGGTGTGGACGGTGTCGGCGCACAGCGCCAAGGCCTTGGCCGGGCAGGCCCGGAAGCTGGGCGCCGCGCTCGCGGCCGACCCCGCAGCGCACCCGCTCGACGTGGCCCGCTCCCTGGTCACCCGACGCGCCCGTCTCGACCACCGCGCCGTGATCATCGGTACCGGCCGGGAAGAACTGCTCACCCAACTGGACGCCCTGGCCCGCGGACAGCGCGCGTCCGGGGTGGTCACCGGACACGCCTCGGCGGCACCCGCCGTCGGCGTGCTCTTCTCCGGGCAGGGCAGCCAACGCCTGGGCATGAGCCGGGAACTGATCGAGGGGTTCCCGGTGTTCGCCGCCGCCTGGCACGAGGTCTGCGCCGCACTGGACCCCCTGCTGGAGCACCCCGTCGACGAGGTCGTCGCCGCCGAGCCCGGCTCCGCGGCGGCCGGACTGCTCGACGAGACGGCGATGACCCAGCCCGCCCTGTTCGCCTTCGAAGTGGCCGCCTACCGGCTCCTGACCTCCTTCGGGGTCGAGCCCGCGGTACTCGTCGGGCACTCCATCGGCGAACTCGCCGCCGCCCACGTCGCCGGAGTGTTCCCGCTCGCCGACGCGGCCCGCCTCGTCGCCGCCCGCGGCGCCCTGATGGGCGCCCTGCCGCGCGGCGGTTCCATGGTGGCCGTGCAGGCCGGCGAGGAAGAGGTACGGGCCGCCCTGGCCGGACACGAGCAGTACGCCTCCGTCGCCGCCGTCAACGGGCCCGCGGCCGTCGTCGTCTCCGGTACCGAGGACGTCGTCACCGAGGTCGCCGCGGCGCTGGCCGCCCAGGGGCGCAAGACGAAGGCGCTGCGCGTCTCGCACGCCTTCCACTCGCCGCTGATGGAACCGATGCTGGAGGAGTTCCGGCAGGTCGCCGAGTCGGTCACCTACGCGCCGCCGCGCATCCCGGTCGTGTCCAACGTGTCCGGCGCCCTCGCCGCACCGGGTGAGCTGGAACACCCCGCGTACTGGGTGCGCCACGTGCGCGAGGCCGTGCGGTTCGCCGACGGGGTCGCCGCCGCGGTGCGGGCCGGCGCCCGGACGCTGATCGAGGTCGGCCCCGACGGAGTCCTGTCGGCCATGGCCGCCGACGCCTCCGCCGACCCGAACCTGACGGCGATCCCGCTCGCCCGCAAGGGCCGTTCCGAGGCCCGGGCGGCGACCGAGGCCCTGGCCCGGCTGCACGTCGTCGGCGTTCCGGTGGACTGGCGGGCCTACCTGGACCTCGTCGGCCCCGCCGGAACCCCCGTCGACCTGCCCACCTACGCCTTCGACCACCAGCGGTACTGGGCGCAACCGGCCCGACCGCAGGGCGACGTCACGGACGCCGGACTGGAACCCGTCGGGCACCCGTTCCTGTCGGCGGCCACCGAACTCGCCGTGGGCGACCAGGTGGCGTTCAGCGGAACCGTCGACCCGGTCACCGCACCTTGGCTCGCCGACCACACCGTCTTCGGCCACACCGTGTTCCCGGGCGCGGCCGTCGTCGAGATGGCGCTGCGCGCCATCGAAGGCACCGGCAGCCGCACCCTCGAAGAAATCACCCTGCACACGCCGCTGACCTTCGCGGAGGGCGCCGTCCAGGTGCAGGTCGTCCTCGGCGGGGCGGAGCCTTCGGGCCGGCGCCCGATCGGCGTCTACGCGCGCCCGGTCGGCGGCTCGCGCGCCTGGACCCGCCACGCCACCGGGCACGTTCAGCGACAGACCCCCGCCCACACCCCCGCCGTGGACGTCCGACCGCCGGACGACGCCGCTTCGGTGGACCTCTCCGGCTTCTACCCGGAACTCGTGGACCGGGGCTACGGGTACGGCCCGGCCTTCCGGGGACTGCGCTCGCTGTGGCGGCTCGGCGACGCGGTGCACGCCGAGGTCCGGCTGCCCGAGCAGGCGGCGCACGGCACGGCCGGATTCGCCGTGCACCCGGCCCTGTTCGACGCCGCACTGCACCCGGTGCTGTCGCTGGTGGCCTCCGACGATCCGACGCGGGCGGTGCTGCCCTACTCCTGGTCCGGGGTCACCCACCACGGGCCCGCCACCGACCGACTACGGGTCCGCGCCGCCCGGATCAGCGCCACCGAGGTCTCCCTCGCGATCACCGACGCCGACGGTGCGCCCGTGCTGACCGTCGCGTCGCTGGCCCTGATGCCGGCCTCGTCGGACCAACTGGCCACGGGGTCGCTCGCCGACTCCCTCTTCGCGGTGCGCTGGTCGCCGCTGGAAGCGGCACCGGACGAGTCGGTCGGACCGGTCGACCTCGTGCGCCTGGAGGGCGCCGCCCACCCGGACGTGCCCACCGCCGCACGGGCCAACACCGCGGCGGCACTGGAACTGGTGCAGCGACGGCTCGACGACCACCACGACCGGCCCCTGGCCGTCGTCACCACGAACGCCCTGGCCGTCCTCCCCGGCGAGACGCCCGATCCGGCGCTGGCACCGGTGTGGGGCCTGGTGCGCTCCGCGCAGGCCGAGCACGACGGACAGTTCGTGCTCGTGGACACCGACGGCACCGAGGAGTCACGACGCGCCCTGGAGACCCTGGACGCAACGGTGCCCGAGCTGGCGATCCGCCGGGGCGAACTCCACGCACGACGACTGCTCCCGGTGACCGCCGCCCCCGACGCCCGGCCGGACTGGGACCCCGACGGCACGGTGCTGCTCACCGGCGCCACCGGTGGACTGGGGGCCCTGCTCGCCCGGCACCTCGTCGTCGAACGCGGCGTGCGCAACCTGCTGCTGCTCAGCCGTTCCGGGGCGGGCCCACTGGCCGCCGAGCTGACCGCACTCGGCGCCCACGTCACCGACGCCGCCTGTGACGTCTCGGACGCCACAGCGCTGGCCCGGCAACTCGACCGCATCCCGCAGGAGGCCCCACTCACCGCGGTCGTGCACATGGCGGGCACGCTCGACGACACCACCGTGGAACTGATGACCCCGGAGCGCGTCGACGGCGTGTTCGGCCCCAAGGTCGACGCCGCCTGGCAGCTCCACGAACTCACCCGGAACACGCCCCTGTCGGCCTTCGTGCTGTACTCCTCGGTCGTGGGCGTGATCGGCAACGCGGGCCAGGCCAACTACGCGGCGGCCAACGCCTTCCTCGACGCCCTGGCCGAGCACCGCGCCGCGGAGGGACTGCCCGCACTCTCGTTGGCCTGGGGCCCGTGGGAGATCGGCATGGCCAGCGCCCTCGGCAAGGCCGACCTGGCACGCTTCCGGCGCCACGGCATGGCGCCCCTCACGGCGGAGCGGGGCACGGCCCTGTTCGACGCCGCGCTCGCCGCCGACGAACGGCTCCAACTCCCGGTCCAGATCGACCGGGCCGCCCTGGGCCAGGACACCGTGCCCGCCCTGCTGCGCACCCTGGTCCGACCCGTCGCCGCGCCCACCCCCGTCGAACCGTCCGCGGTCGAGGAGGGCGGGGAGTCCCCCATGGCGGCCAAGCTGGCGGCCCTGTCGGCTCAGGAGCAGCGCGAGGAGCTGGTGTCGCTGCTGCTGGAGACCGCGGCCGTGGTGCTGGGGTACCCGTCCTCCGAGGACATCGACGCCGAGATGTCGTTCCAGGAGATCGGCTTCGACTCCCTCAGCGGCGTCGAGTTCCGCAACCAGGTCAAGCTGGACACCGGAGTGCACGTCCCGGCGACGGTGATCTACAACTACCCGACGCCCGCAGCCCTGGCGGAGCGCGTGCGGGAGTTGTTGTTCCCCGCGCCCCAGGGGCCGGCGGACGAGGACGTCGACCTGCCGGCCGGCCACGCGGGACCGGCCGGCCGCGATGACATCGACGGCCTCGACGGGATCGACGACATCGACGAGCTCGACATCGAGGCGCTCGTCCTGCGGGCGAACTCCGAATGATGACCCGCTCGCCCGCGGGTGAGTGCGTTGACCTGGAAGTGGTGGAGAGATGAAGCCGGAAGACCTGAAGGCCGTGCGCACGTTCGTCAAGGAGCGTCTCGGCGGCCCGCACACCCAGTGGGACGGGCTGGAGGACAAGCCCTCGGACGTCTACGAGAGGTTCCGGGAGACCGGACTGGCCAACTGGTGGCTGCCCGAGGAACTCGGCGGCCGTGGGTTGAGCCTGGAGGACGGCGTCGAGATCGTCAACGAGATCGCCTACGGCGACGCCGGAGTGGCCTTCACCCTCTTCATCTCGGTGCTCGGCACCAGCATCGTGCAGTTGTACGGCTCCGAAGAGCTGAAGGCCCGGTACCTCGCCCCGATGGGCGAGCGGGGCGCGTTCTGCGCGACGCTGGGCAGCGAACGGTCCGCGGGCAGTGAACTCGCCAAGATCGAGACCTCGGTCGCGGTCGACGGGGACGAACTCGTCGTCACCGGGGAGAAGTTCTTCTCCACCAACACCGACTTCGCCGACTTCCTCGTGGTGGTGGCGCGTTCCGCGGAGGACCCGGAGGCGTACCACGCGGTGCTGGTACCGCGGGACACCCCCGGGGTGGAGATCGTGAAGCGCTGGGACGTCATCGGTCTGCGCTCCTCGTACACCTACCAGGTCAGTTTGCAGGGGTGCCGCGTCCCCCTGGCGAACCGGCTCGACGGTTCGGGGCTGCGGCTGCTGGAGATCGGCCTCAACGCCAGCCGCATCCTGATCGCCGCCACCGCGATCGGCGTGGCCCGGCGCATCCGGGACCACTGCATGACGTACGCCAAGAGCAAGCCCCTGCGGGACGGGACCCTCGTGGAGAGTCCGGTGTTCGCCCAGCGGCTCGGGCAGATGGAAATGCAGATCGACGTCATGAAGAGCCACTGCCTGCGCGCCGCCCGCGACTACGACGCGATCATGTCCGCGCCCGACGCCGCCGCCCGGTTCCACCGCCAGGGCACCTTGAAGTCCGCGCTGACCGCCAAGATGTTCTGCGGCCAGGCCGGTTGGGAGGTGGCGAGCGTGGGCTCCGAGATGTTCGGCGGCCTCGGCTACACCCATGAGCTGCCCATCGGCAAGCTGGTGCGGGACGTCCGTTACGTCTCCCTGGTGGAGGGCGGCGACGACGTCCTGCGCGATCTGCTGTTCAGCCGCTACGTGGTCCCGGTGCCCCGCCGCTCCTAGCCTGCGTTCCGGGAGCGGACCCCGATCGTCACGGTCCGCTCCCGGCGGCGCTACCGCTCCTCGGTGGCGAACGCCTGACGGACGGCAAGGCTGTCCTCGTACACGTGGTGCCGGGTGACCAGGCCCTCTTCGAAGGTGAGGTGCAGGGCGAACCGCGCGCGGTACGCACGTCCGGTGGACCGAGCGGTCTGGCGGATCTCGCCGGTCACGACCGCGTCGTTCCCGTCGACGAGGATGCGCTCGACCTCGGTCGCCACCAGCTCCGGCACGTGGTGCTCGGCGAGTTCGCGGTAGTGGGCGGCTGCGTCGGACCGAGTGCTCCGATGACGGATCCAGGGCGTGGCAGCACGACCGTGCTCGGCCTCCGGCCAGCTCAGCTGCCAATCGCCCTGCTCTGCATACAACTCGGCGATGCGCTCGGGGTCGCCCTCGCTGATCGTGCGCAACAACTTCTCCACCGCGAGGCGGGTGTTCGTGGGGGTGGCTATGGACATGGTCGGCCCTCCGTGTGGTCCGCGTTCCACTCACGCGGTGAGGTCATCAACCTAGCCCGCACGGTCCGACTGTGACGATCAGCTTCGAAGCGGGGCACGCGCCCCGGGCGACCGGCCGCGCGGGCGTCAGGGGACCTCGGCCTCGAAGAGGGCGGTGCAGCCGTGCACCGTCACCGTGTGGACGGGGAAGCGGGCGGCGAGTTCCGCCCGCAGGTCGTCCAGGCTGTCCTCGGAGTTGTTCATCATGCCGCGCCGGTTCCACGCCGCGAAGCTCGCCCGGGCCGCCGCGCCGACCGGCACCCCCTTGCTCAGCACGGTGGCGCCGAAGAGGCGCCCGCCCGGTCGCACGCACGCCGCGACGTTGTCGAGCACCGCGGCCTTCTCACGGATGCTGCCGGGCACGCAGTGCAGCAGGAAGTTCAATGAGGCCGAGCCGAAGGACGCCCCGGGCAGCGGCAGCGGTTCCAGGGCGTTGGCCCGGACCGTCTCGACGTCGAACCGGGCCAGCCGCCGGGCCGCGTGGCGCAACGAGTGCTCGTTCAGATCGGCCAGGGTGATGGACTGCTGCGGGTCGGTGCGGCAGTTGTCGAGGAAGTAGCCCGTGCCCACCCCGACGTCCAGGTGCTCCGCGGAGACGTTGCGGTCGAACATGGCGACCACTTCGGACACGGGGACCCGGAACAGGAACCGGCAGTTGATCTTGAAGGCCACCACGTCGTACACGGGGAGCGTCCACGGTCGGTAGACGGCCTGGCCGGCGTACACCTGGTCGGAGTGGGACGAGGCGGTCACGGGGGAACCTCCGGCCGGCGGGCGAATGCGTCGGGTCACGACTATACGGGGCAGGAGTTCCGTACCGCTCGCGGCAGTTGGGCCAGTCGGCGCAACGAGCACCGCACCCGAAGGGCGCAGGCGTGCGGGTGCGGACGGGCCCTACGGCGCGGCGGTCCCGTCGCCCGGCACGAACCGGCCGTACCCACCCCGGTAGAAGAGCAGCGGACCGTCGTCGTCGCCCGTGCCGAGGGCGTGCACCCGGGCGACCACGATGTGGTGGTCGCCCGCCGGGTGTTCTGCCTCCACCGAGCACTCCAGCCAGGCGAGTGATCCGTCCAGCACCGGCTGTCCCGACGGCGACCCGGACCACGACACCGAGGCGAACTTGTCCGGGTCGCTGCGGGCGAGCCGCCGGGACGTCTGCTCCTGCCCGGCACCCAGGATGTTGACGCAGATCCGTGCGGAGGTCCGCAAACCCGGCCAGGTCCGGCTGCCCCGCCCCGCGCAGAACGACACCAGCGGCGGTTCCAGCGACACCGAGGTGAAGGAGTTCACCGTCAGACCGCTCGGCCGGGCGTCGCCGCCGGGCAGCCCCGTGACCACGACCACCCCGGTCGCGAATCGCCCGAGTGCGGTGCGGAACGCGTCCGCGTCGGGTCGCCCCGGGGCGACCGTGAATCCGGTGGCTGTCATCCGCCCAGGATCAGCGGTGCCGCTAAAGCCGCGCCAATTCCCGGCTGAATTAGGGCTGCTTTAGCGATCGGTCCTAGCGTCCGGACCGAAAGGGAAAGGAGGTCGAACGTGGTGGACCGCACCGTGCACATTCTGTCCGCGGGAACCGCCCTGCCCGGGCAGCCCGTCGACACCGAGGCGTTGGCCGGCCGATTCGGAATGGACCGTTTGTGGGTCCAATGGGTAGACACGTTCATCGGCACCCGCACCCGGTACCTCGCACTCGATCTGGAAACGGGGGAGCCCCGAGAATCCCTCGCCGACCTCGCCACCGCCGCGGCCGGCACCGCCCTCGCCCGGGCCCGGGTGTCGGCCGAGGACATCGACCTCGTGGTCCTGGGCACGGCGACCCCCGACACCCTGATGCCGGCCACCGTCAACGTCGTCGCCGACCGGCTGCGCATCGACGGCATCCCGACGTTCCAACTCCAGTCGGGCTGTTCGGGCGCCGTGCAGACCTTCGACCTCGCCACCGCACTGCTGTCCACCGGCCGCTACCGCACCGCCCTGGTGCTCGGCGGCGACGTGATCGCCAAGCACTACGACGTGACCACGGACCTCCGGACGTTGCCGCCGGAGGAACTCGTCAACTACGTGCTCTTCGGTGACGGCGCCGGAGCGGCCGTCCTCAGCACGGAGCACCGACCCGCCAGCCCCCGCATCCGTTCCGTGCTCACCCGGCTGGCCGGCCTGGACCGGGCGCCGGGCCAGGTGCTCCAGTGGTACGGGCTCGCCGACCGCGACAGCGCCCGCGCCCCCGCGCAGGAGGACTACAAGGCCATCGAGGAACGCGTACCCGAACTCGCCGACGAGGTGGCCCGGGAACTCCTCGACGACCTGGGGTGGGAACACGACGACGTGGACTGGCTGCTGCCGCCACAGCTCTCCGTCACGATGACCGAGCGGATCACCGAGCGCCTCGACTTCCCGAAGGCACAGGAGATCACCTGCGTGGGGGAGACCGGCAACAACGGCAACGCCCTGCTCTTCTTCCAACTGGAACGGCTGCTCGACCGGATCGTAGCCCCGTCCCGGGCGATCGCCGTGGCCATCGAATCCAGCAAGTGGATCAGATCAGGGCTCGCCCTGGAACTGGACGGAGGAGTCTGACATGGCGGTCCCCCTCACCAGAGCGGATTTCGTGGGAATCCTGCGCGACGAGATCGGCCTGGACGTCACCGAGGTCGACCTGGGACGCGGACTCGACGAACTGACGGGCTGGGACTCCGTCCACCTCCTCGCCCTCCTCGTCCTGTTGGAAAAGGAGATCGGCACCCCGCTGTCCCTCCCGGATTTCCTCGATGCCGGAAGCCTGGAATCGATCTACGCATTGGTGACCCCGTGACGGAGCGCCCCTTTCCCACCCAGCGTCGGCACACCCTGTTCTTCCTCGACCAGATCCGGGACTTCGCACCGGTCCACCTCGACACGGAGGTCGACGCCACCGCGATCGTCGCCTCGCGCCGCCGCGCGGTCGAGGCGGGCACCCGCCGCTCCGTCGTCGCCCATGTGGTGCACGCCGCCGCCGCGGTGCTGCGGAAGCACCCCGAGGCCAACGGCGCGATCCGGGGCCGGCTCGATCCGACCCTCGCCACCTACGACACCGTCAGCGCCAAGGTCACCCTGGACCGCACCCTCGACGGCCACCGGGTCGTCCTCGCCACGGTCATCCCCGTACCGGAGGACGAAACCCTCGACGGCGTCCAGGCCCAGCTGGACCGGGTCGCCACCGAGGACCCCGACACCGCCGAACGGTTCGCCCCCGTCCGCGCGCTGCACTCCCTGCCCTGGCGGGAGGCGCTGGACCGGTTCCGGGCGGCGGCCGGGCTCCTCCACCGGCGCCCCGAGATCACCGGCACGTTCAGCGTCACCTCCCTCGGCCACCGGGCCGTCGACGGCTTCCACTCCGTGGGCGGCACCACCGTCACCCTCGGCGTCGGCCGCATCGTCGACCGACCCGTGGTCCGCGACCACGAGGTCACCGTCGCACCGGTCCTGCGACTCTCCCTCACCTTCGACCACCGGGTCATCGACGGAGCCGAAGCCGCCGACGTCCTCACCGAGATCAAGGACGCGCTGGAGGAGCACCCCGCATGACCCACCCCCACGCACTCCGGGCCACCGGCGACGGGAACGACCTGGACGAACTCAAACGCTTCGTCGTGGCCCACGCCCTCTCCCAGGGCCTGCCCGCCGACCACCACGCCCCGGTCCTGGACCGGATCACCACCGACACCGGCGACGCACCCGGTTCCTGGGCGTACGAATGGATCCGCGCCGGCGACGAACGGGACGCGGTCGGCGCCACCCTGGCCGCCAGCCAGTACTACGTCATGGGACGCTTCCCCTACGTGGACGGCCCCGGCCGGGCCCGCGCCCTGCACCGCGCGGTCGACGCCTTCGACCGCTGGCGCACGACCGAACCGACCGGCATCGAAGCGGAGACCGTCGACGTCGACGGCGTCCCCGTCCGCATCTGGACGGCCGGCCTGTCCGCGCAGGACCCCCGCCCCCTCCTCGTGGTCACCGGCGGCATCGTCAGCCCCAAGGAACAATGGGGCGTCCTGCTCCCGCAGATCACCGCCCTGGGACTCGCCGGCGCCGTCGCCGAACTCCCCGGTGTCGGCGAGAACCCCCTGCGCTACGCCCGCGACAGCACCCGACTGTTCACCGCCCTCCTCGACGCCCTGGCCGGCCGGGCGGACGTCACCCGCACGTACCTCCTGGCCCTCAGTTTCAGCGGACACCTGGCGATCCGCGCCGCGCTCACCGACGCCCGCATCCGCGGCATCGTCGGCAACGGCCCCCCGATCCACGACTTCTTCACCGACGCCACCTGGCAGCGCGGCCTCCCCGCGGTCACCAGGAACACCCTCGCGCACCTCGTCGGCGTCCCCCCGAAGGATGTCCACGCCCACCTCCACGACTGGGCCCTCAGCGACGACGAACTCCGCGCACTCGACGTCCCGTTGGCCGCGGTCACCGCACTCCGGGACGAGATCGTCCCGCCGGGCGACCCGGACCGGCTCCAACGACACGTCACCGACCTGCGGCTACTGGAGCACGACGACGTCCACGGAGCACCCCGGCACCTCGCCGAGACGAAGGCGTGGAGCCTCCTCGCCCTGCAACGCATGCGCCCGGACGCCGACCCGGCCGTCACCGAACGACTCGTCGCCGCCGTCGCCGCCGCACGACGACCGGGGCCGACCCCGTGACCACCCCGACCAGCCGGACCGGCCGATCCGCCGCACCGTCCACGCCGGTCGCCGGCGACTGGCTGCGCCAGTACGCACCGGCGGACCCGGACGCGCCCTGGGTGGTCCTCTTCCCGCACGCCGGGGGATCGGCGGGCTTCTTCGCACCTCTCGCCCGCGCCCTCGCCCCCTCCGTCCGGGCCCTCGCTGTCCAGTACCCCGGCCGCCTGGAGCGCCGCGACGTGCCACCCGTCGAAGACCTCAGGGAACTGGCCCACGGCGCCGCTGCGGCGATCGCGGAAGCCGTCGAGCGGACACCGGGCCCCCCGCGGACCGCCCCCCTGGCCTACTTCGGACACAGCATGGGCTCCCTCGTCGCCTACGAGGCCGCCCTGCTCGGGGAACACGGCCGGGCACCGGCCCCCGACGCGCTGATGGCCTCCGCGGGCCGCGCCCCCGCCCGCACCCGCGTCGACCCCGCCGTCCTGCGCAGCGACGAGTCCCTCATCGACGAGGTCCGGCTGCTCGGCGGGACCGACCGGGCCGCCCTGGACAACGCGGACCTACGGGCCCTGATCCTCCCCGTGCTGCGCGCCGACTACCGCGCCCTCCAGCGTTACGTCCCCGCCCCCGCTACCCGGGTCCGCTGCCCGGTCACCGTGCTGATCGGCGAGGACGACCCCCTGGTACCGCTCGCCGACGCCCGGCGCTGGCGCGACCACACCACGGACCGCTTCCGGCTCCACGTACTGCCGGGCGACCACTTCTACCTGAATCCGCGGCTGCCGGACGTGGTGGACACCGTACGCACGGTGCTCGCCGACGTGTCCCGACCGAGAGCGAGGCTGTAGTTGAGCGGCAACGGCAACGACGTACGGGAAGCCCCCACGACCCCGGTCGCCGTGATCGGCACGGCGTGCCGACTGCCCGGCGCACCCGACCCCGACGCCCTGTGGGAGCTGCTGCGCGAGGGGCGCAGCGCCATCCGCGAGGTGCCCGGGCACCGCGGCGGCGGGGACGCCGTCGCACGGCTGGCCGCCGGCCACCCCGGCATCCGGTACGGCGGCTACCTCGACGCCATCGACGGGTTCGACCCCGAGTTCTTCGGGATCTCCCCGCGCGAAGCCACCGCCATGGACCCCCAACAGCGGCTCGTCCTCGAACTCGCCTGGGAGGCGCTGGAACACGCGGGCGTCTTGCCCGCCTCGCTGCGCGCCACGCGCACCGGCGTCTTCGTCGGCTCCCTCGCCGACGAGTACGGTGCGCTCGCCCGCGGGACCGACCCGGGCCGCCACACCCTCACCGGCACCACCCGGGGCATCATCGCCAACCGCGTCTCCTACGCGCTGGGCCTCGGCGGACCCAGCATCGCGGTCGACACCGCCCAGTCCTCGTCCCTCGTCGCCGTCCACCTGGCCTGCGAGAGCCTGCGGCGCGGGGAGTCGGAACTCGCGCTGGCCGGCGGGGTCAACCTGATCGTGGACCCCGCGTCCACCGCGGCCGTCGCCCGGTTCGGCGGGCTGTCGCCGGACGGCCACTGCTACACCTTCGACCGCCGCGCCAACGGCTACGTGCGCGGTGAGGGCGCCGGTCTCGTGCTGCTCAAGCCGCTCGACGCCGCCCTGCGGGACGGCGACACCGTGCACGCCGTGCTGCTCGGCAGCGCGGTCAACAACGACGGTGCGACCGACGGCCTCACCGTGCCCAGCCCCCGTGCCCAGGCCGAGGTGATCCGGCGGGCCTGCGCGGCGGCCGGGGTGTCGCCCGCCGCGCTCCAGTACGTCGAACTGCACGGCACCGGAACCCCGGTGGGCGACCCGTTGGAGGCCCGCGGACTCGGGCTGGCCCGGGACGACCTCGCGGAGCGCCCCGTCCTGGAGGTCGGCTCGGTCAAGACCAACCTCGGGCACCTGGAGGGCGCGGCGGGGATCGCGGGGCTGCTCAAGACCGTTCTGGGCGTGGCCCGGCGGGAGCTGCCCGCCACGCTCCACCACCGGGACCCCCACCCCGACATCGACCTGACCGGACTGCGGCTCGCCGTCCGTACCGAGGGCGGGGCCTGGCCCCGCCCAGACGAACGGCTCCTCGCAGGTGTCAGCTCCTTCGGCATGGGCGGCACCAACTGCCACGTCATCGTCGCGGAGGCACCCGACACGGCGGCACCCCGGCCGGAGCCGAGCCCCACCCCGGCCGTCCCCCTGGTCCTGAGCGCCCGGACCGGCACCGCACTGCGTGCCCAGGCAGCGCGGCTCTCCGCCGCGTTGGACCGGGCGGGCGACCCGACCGGCGGCCTCGCCCGCGCCCTGGCCACGACCCGCACCGCCTTCGCGCACCGCGCCGCCGTCACGGGGGACGTACGGCGGGGGCTCGCCGCGCTCGCCGAGGGGCGTGCGGCGGCCGGAGTGCTCACCGGGCGGGCCGGCGAGGGCACCACGGCCCTGCTCTTCCCGGGCCAGGGCAGCCAACGGCTCGGCATGGGGCGGCAGGCGTACGCGACCCTGCCCGGGTGGCGGTCCGCCTTCGACGAGGTCGCCGCCGCACTCGCCCCCCATCTGCCCCACCCCGTCGACCGGGTCATCTGGGCGGAGCCCGACAGCGAGGCAGCGGAACTCCTCGACCGGACCGCGTACACCCAGCCGGCGCTGTTCGCCGTCCAGGTGGCGACCCACCGGTGGCTGGCGACGCTCGGCGTCTCGCCGGCCTTCGTCGCCGGGCACTCGATCGGCGAGGTCGCAGCCGCCCATGCCGCAGGCATGATCGACCTCGATGACGCCGCGCAACTCATCGCGACCCGCGCACGGTTGATGGACGCGCTCCCTTCGGGCGGCGGCATGCTCGCCGTGGGGGCCTCCGAGGAACAGCTCGCCGAACTCCTGGCCACCGGGGACACGGTGGGCCTGGCCGCTGTCAACGGCCCCGCATCGGTGGTCGTCTCGGGCGAAGCGACCGCCCTCGACGCGGTCGCCGCACGGGCCGGGGAGCGGGGGTACCGCCTACGCCGGCTGGACGTCAGCCACGCCTTCCACTCCCCGCTGATGGAACCCGTGCTGGGGGAGTTCCGACAGGCCCTGTCCCGGATCACCTTCCGACCGGCGCGCATCCCCTTCGTGTCGACGGTGACCGGTGACCTGGTGGAGTCCACGGACGCCGACTACTGGGTGGAGCACGCGCGACTGCCCGTCCGCTTCGACGCGGCGGTGCGCCGGCTGCGGGAACACGGCGTGGGCGTCTTCGTGGAGACCGGACCGGGCACGACGCTGAGCGCACTCGGGCGGGACCTCACCGGCCGGGCGGCCACGCACGTTCCCGTCCTCGGCAAGGACGGCGATCCGGCACAGGCCCTCGGCCGCCTCTTCACCGGCGGGGTGAACCCGCGCTGGGACGCCCTCCTGCCGCCGGGCGGACCGCGCACGGCGCTGCCCACGTACGCCTTCCAGCGGGAGCGGTACTGGCTGGACCCGGCAGCCGGCGACGACCGTGACGAGCCCGCACCCGTCGAGCCCACGGCAGCGCCGACCGCCCCGGCCTTCGACGCCGCAGCCGACCTCGAACGCCGGGTCCTCGAAGAGCTGGCCGCCGTGCTCGGCTTCACGGACCCGGCGCGGGTCGACCGCACCACCACCTTCAAGGACCTCGGACTCGACTCACTGGGCCTCGTGGAGTTCCGTGACCGACTCAGCGAAGCCCTCGACACGCAGATCCCCGCCGCCACCCTGTACGCCCACCCCACCGCCGACGACCTGATCGCCCAACTGGGCTCTCCCTCCGGCAAGTCGGTGGTGGTTCCGGTGCGGGGGGCGGTGGATGACGACGATCCGGTGGTGATCGTGGGGATGGGGTGCCGGTATCCGGGAGGTGTGGAGTCGCCGGAGGACCTGTGGCGGTTGGTGGTGGACGAGGTGGACGCGATCGGTCCCTTCCCGACCGACCGCGGCTGGAACCTCGACACCCTCTTCTCGTCCGACCCCGAACGCACCGGTACCTCCCTCACCCAGCACGGCGGATTCCTCGACACCGTCGCCGAGTTCGACGCTGAGTTCTTCGGCATCAGCCCGCGCGAGGCCCTCGCCCTCGACCCGCAGCAGCGGTTGCTGCTCCAGGTCAGTTGGGAGGCGTTGGAGCGGGCGGGCATCGACCCCCACTCGTTGAAGGGCTCCGACACCGGGGTCTTCATCGGGGCGACCGCCTCCGACTACACCCCCCGACTGCACGAGGGCGGTTCGGGCTCCGACGGCTATCTGCTCACCGGCTCCGCGATCAGTGTGGCGTCGGGTCGGATCGCGTACGTGTTGGGTTTGCGGGGGCCGGCGTTGACGGTGGACACGGCGTGCTCCTCGTCGTTGGTGGCGCTGGACCTGGCCGTGCGGGCGGTGCGCTCGGGGCAGTGCACCGCCGCACTGGCCGGTGGAGTGGCGGTGCTCGCTTCGCCCGGCATGTTCGTGGAGTTTTCGCGGCAGCGGGGGTTGTCGGTGGATGGGCGGTGCCGGTCGTTTGGTGAGGGTGCGGGTGGTACGGGGTGGGGTGAGGGTGT